>NZ_JBLXXS010000008.1:0-131651 GCF_048513555.1 Rothia sp. P5766
TAGTGGGGTCTTGGCCCTCTGGCTGGGGCACCAGACGGGTGGTTACGGTGGGAGTAGCCAGCACCTCGGTAGCATCGTCGGGGACGCCTGAGATAGCCCGGGTGTCTCGCTCTTTAAAACTCACAGTAAACCCCAACTACCTTTCTGCCGCCTGTTAGGTACCTTCACGAGCCTATCAAGCAAAATACACTGAAACGAGTCCAAATAAATAAATTCATTGAGTACTCGAGCTTGAGCTCGCTATATCATTCTGCCAAACTCAGATGGGACTTTCCTGGGAGAAAGCCTAAGGTTTGGGTGGCAATCTA
Organism: Rothia sp. P5766; assembly: GCF_048513555.1. Lineage (NCBI taxonomy): Bacteria > Bacillati > Actinomycetota > Actinomycetes > Micrococcales > Micrococcaceae > Rothia > Rothia sp. P5766. The sequence continues at coordinate 309 of NZ_JBLXXS010000008.1, forward strand.
ACCCTCAAAATTTTAGCAGTCCTGGGTTGGAGCATGGAGCCAATGCTCGGAGTAGATTAGAGCCTATGACAGCATCGCTACCGCTTACCTCCTTGACCCTGCCCCCGATCAATGAGATTTTAGCCAACACCAGGGTCCTTGCCCTTCCTATGAAGGTGAGGTTCCGGGGGCTTGAGGTCCGTGAGACCGCTCTGATTCAGGGACCGGCGGGCTGGGGGGAGTTCGCTCCCTTCACGGAATACGAACCTGCTGAGGCTGCCGCCTGGCTTGCCTCTGCACTTGAGGCTGCCTGGTTGCCCTACCCCGATGCCCGCCGAAATAGTATCCCTCTCAACGCTACGGTTCCTGCTGTTGATGCTCAGGCTGTTGAAAGTGTGCTGGCCCGCTATTGCGGGGAGGTTCGTGAGGTCAAAATTAAGGTGGCCGAAGCCGGCCTAGCCTTTGAAGAATCTCTAGCCCAAGACCTTAACCGGGTGAAAGCGGTTGGCCGGGTTCTGCCCCAGGCGCGCCTAAAAGTGGATGCAAACGGTGGGTGGACCGAGGCGCAGGCAGTTCACGCTCTCATGGAACTGGAGGATTATGACCTGCTGTACGCGGAGCAGCCAACGCCCGGCATCGAGAGTCTGGCCAGGGTGAGAGAAGAACTGCGACGGCGTGGAAATGGCGTGCGGATTGCCGCCGATGAGGCGGTCCGCAAAGCCGATGATCCGCTCACTGTAGCGCGACTAGGAGCTGCAGACCTGCTGGTCATTAAGGCCGCTCCTCTGGGTGGGGTTCGCCGTTCGCTGGAGATCGTGCGCCGGGCAGGCCTACCCGTTGTTGTCTCTTCGGCCCTGGAAAGTTCGGTGGGCATTCGTACTGGGGCGGCTCTGGCGGCGGCCCTGCCGGAGCTACCTTTTGGCTGCGGTTTGGGGACGGTGTCGCTGTTCAAGCAGGACGTTTCTGCTTTCCCCCTCGTGGCAGTGAACGGTAATCTTCCCTTACCTACTGTAGAACCCGATGCCGGTCTGCTCGATCAGCTTCTAGCACCACCGGATCGCCAGCGCTGGTGGCATGAACGTATTTTTGCCTGCTACCGACTTTTGGAAAGAGAGAGCCCAAGCTAAGTATTGGCACAAGTGAGTAAGATGGTGGGGTGACTTCCGCCCCAGCGCCCTCATTTATCACCGCAATCAGCGTGCTCGATACCCTGATCCGTTCAGGTATGCGGCATGTTCTTATCTGCCCAGGTTCTCGTTCTGCGCCTTTAGCCTATGCTGTGGGGGCGCTAGCCGATGCCGGAGTTCTTGAAGCCCATGTGCGAATCGATGAACGCTCAGCGGCCTTTACGGCCCTGGGCTTAGCAAAGGCCACCGGTCAACCTGTGGGACTAATAACCACCAGTGGTACTGCGGTAGGGGAGTGCCTACCCGCCCTCATGGAGGCCTACCATTCGGGCCTCCCCCTTGCTCTACTGTCGGCGGATCGACCCGCCCACCTCCAGGGCACAGGGGCCAACCAAACTACCCGACAAGCTGGGCTGGCACCGGCCCACACGCGTGCCAGTCTCACCCTGGAAAACTATTCGGCTGACCCTGCTGATCCCCAAAGCGGCGACCTTAATCGGGCGCTAGCGGCCTTGACCGGGCGGAGCGAAAGTAACTGGAATCTCCCAGCAGACCAACCCCGTGGGCCGGTGCAGATTAACCTGGCCTTTGATACTCCGCTCACCCCAGGCCCTACCGAGCAAGAGATGCTACGGCGTTGGGCGCACAGCCTCGTGCCGCTTGCACAGCAGGGAGTGCGGCTGCTCCCCGAAAACCCAGACCTTTCTGCCCTGAGCTGGCCCCGTTCAGCCCAACTGCCTGAATATAGTTACCCTACCGTTGTGATCGCCGGGGACGGGGCGGGGCCTCTGGCTCAAATTTTTGCTCAAAAATTGGGACTACCGCTTCTAGCCGAACCGTCCTCCCAGGCTAGGTTCTCGCCGGTTGCTGTACCCGCCTACCGCCAGCTACTAGCTGGAGAGCTGGCAGGTTCCATCGAGCGGGCTGTCATCTTTGGGCATCCCACACTCTCACGTCCTGTTGCCGCCCTGATGGCCAATTCAGGTCTTGAAAGAGCACTTTATGCTCCGGTTCCTGCACCCTGGCATGAGCCTGGAGCCCTTGATCTGCACCTGGTACCTACCCTCCAGGGTTTGGCAGAATTTGCTGGGCAAGCTCCCGCTGGCTGGTTAGAGGGCTGGCTAGAAAAGGGCAAAATACAGGAAGAAGAACTCCACCAGCGGGTAGCAGCTTACCGGGCAGGCACCTATAGAGGGGATTTAAGCGACTCGGCTGACCGCACAGCTGCTCTTTCTACGGCCCTTGATACCTGGGAGAAATGCCTTTCTGATGATGCCGTTCTGGTCTTAGGTTCCTCTAATCTGATTCGAGACCTAGACCTGATTGCTCCCTCTGCGGCTTCGAGCCCACTCGTTTTTGCTCAACGCGGGTTAGCGGGTATTGATGGCACCCTGGCAGTTGCTGCTGGTATTTCTTTGGGGCTGGGGCGGAAGGTGCGTGTGCTCTTGGGCGACCTGACCTTCCTGCACGATGTCGGCTCGCTTAACATTGGCCCCTTGGAACGTAAGCCCGATGTTGAGGTGCTGGTCTACGATGACCGGGGCGGCGGTATTTTCTCTACCCTGGAACATGGGACCCTTGCCGCAGATTCCCGCTACACTGCAACCGTTCAGCGGTTTTTTACGACTCCACACACCGCAAATCTGCAGGCGCTAGCCGGAGCCTGGGGAGATAACGGGTTTAGTCTACGGGTCGTTACCCCCTAGCCGCTCAGACAGCAGAGAAAAGCCGGGGTCCACACTGACTGGTGTGGACCCCGGCATTTGTTTCTACCGCTGGGTGAGCAGGAGCTTAGGCTTCGTGGGCCCAGGGGGCTAAAGTATCAGCCTGTTCATCATCGGTGCCCGACTGATCGGGGTGGCGTGACAGGTGAACCAGAGCGGTAGCTAGCCCGCCCCAGATGAGTGCGATAGCAACAATGAGCATGATGATTGCTGATGAGCTCATAATTATTTACCTCCCCGGGCGGTTACGTTCTTGACGGTAGCATCAACGTGGTCATGCACAACCTTGCCACCGGAGATCGGGGGAGCAGGGGGAGTGAGCGCCGCACGCGAGGTCTTCGACCAAGGCAACATCGACAGGATGACAGCTGCTACAAGAAGAGCAATGACCATGCCCCAGCCGAAGATATTGAGCATCTGGTCAGGGTAGCCACCGTAGGGTTCCTTCATCAGACCCATAAAGGTGTTGATCAGTGAGTAGCCCAAGATGATGGGTGTGATAACTGCCAGCAGTAGCATCCACAGGCGACCCATCTTCCAGGAGGAACGCTCATTGAGGTGATTGCGCAGAATGGGCAGGCCGCGGAGCAGGTAGGCAACTACAATGATGGAGACCAGGCCTGCTGCCAGAATACCGAACTGGTTGACAAAGTTATCGAGAATATCCAGAACGTAGAGGCCCGAGGTGGTTGCCATCAGCACCGTTGAAATAAGAGCGATAGGTGCAATCACAAACAGGGTGGAGCGGACACGGCCCAGATTGAACTTATCTTCAACGCCCGCAACAATAACCTCGATAATTGAAATCATGGAGGTAAAGCCTGCAAAGAGCAGGGAGCCGAAGAAGAGCACACCAATGAAGGTACCACCGGGGGCCTGAGAGATGATGGTAGGGAAGGCGATAAAAGCCAGGCCGATACCGGAGGTCGCCACCTCAGAGACTGAGGTTCCAGCTGCGGTTGCCATAAAACCAAGGGCTGCGAAAACGCCAATGCCTGCCAGGAGTTCGAAAGACGAGTTAGCAAAACCAACGACAGCACCGGTACCGGTCAGGTCGGTCTTGTTCTTGAGGTAGGAGGCGTAGGTAATCATGATGCCAAAGCCGATGGAGAGCGAGAAGAAGATCTGGCCGTAAGCTGCAACCCATACTTCGGGCTTGGTGAGGGCACCCCAATCCGGTGTGAAGAGAGCGTCCAGGCCGGTCATAGCGCCATTGAGGGTCAGTGAGTAGCCCACTAGCACGATAAACATAATAATCAGGACGGGGATAAAGAAGAGGTTAGCCAGACCGACACCTTTCTGCACGCCCAAGGACATAATGACTGCGAGCAGGACCCAAATCACCACAATGGGAATCAAGATCCCGGGTACGAAGTCAAAGGTGAGGCCGGCGGGGTCAGCTACCTGGAGGACCTCAGAGAAGAGGAAGGTCTGGGGGTCATCACCCCAGGCGTGATCAAAGGAGTAGAACAGGTAGCGGGCCGCCCATGCCAGAATCGCCGCGTAGTAGATAGCGATAATGAAGTTGATGCCCATGTGCCACCAGCCGATGAACTCAGTCTTGCGGTTCAGACGGCGGAAAGCCAGGGGGGAGGAGGCACGTGCCCGGTGGCCGATGACGTAGTCGAAGAAGAGGAAGGGTAGGCCTGCGGTCAGCAGAGCAACCAGGTAGGGGATCATGAAGGCACCGCCGCCGTTATCGTAGGCAACGTAGGGGAAGCGCCAGATGTTACCGAGGCCAACGGCGGAACCGATGGCGGCAAAGATAAAGACCTTACGGCTGGAGAAGCCTTCTCGTTTTTGAGGCGCTGAGGTCTTGGTCGTACTCATGTGAGTGTCCCTCGCTCATGGATAGAAACTAAAACTGCACCTGCTAGAGGCGCAACCGGTGGTGTGAACACTGGTGCCGGGGGTGGTGGCTGGTTCATGAGGAATCCGCTAAGAGGTGATGCGGTGGCCTCGGAGCGGGGTGGGCTCCTGGCAGAATCCTGTTAATCTTTCTTGTAGTATCTTCGAAGAGCGGACAAGTGCGCGAAAAAATCTCAGATAGTGGAAGTTTTCGGGCTATAAATTAAGCCCGGCCATGTATCTTAGCCGGGCTTATAAAATTTTACCGTGACGCGGTATAGCTTCTAGGAGTCTCGGTGCACAACGGCGTGAGCAAAGGACTTGAGTGCTTCCTTAATAACCGTATCGGGTAGCGGCTCGATAGCGGCGATTGCATCATCGGCCCACCGGTAGGCAATATCCCAGGCTTCTTGGGTGACCGGGTGGGCTGAGAGCGCGGCTACGGCCTGGGCTAGAGCCTCGTCGCTGGTAAGGTCCCCCTCAATTAATTGCTGGATACGCTGGGCTTCTTGGTCACCTGCTAATGCTGCCCGTTCAAGCAGAATGGTGGGTAGGGTTGGTACACCTTCACGCAAATCGGTGCCCGGGGTTTTGCCCGATGACTTACACGAGCTGGTTACGTCGATGACATCGTCGGCAAGCTGGAAGGCTACGCCTACCAGTTCACCGTAGCGGGCCAGCATCTGGATAAGGGACTCGGGGGAGTCAGAAAGGATGGTGCCGTAGGAACCTGCAGCGGCAATCAGGGAGCCGGTCTTGCCCTCAATGACCTTGATGTAGTGGTTGAGGATATCCTCATGTTTCTCGGGGCCGGTGGTTTCAAAGAGCTGGCCGAGCACGAGGCGCTCAAAGGTCTGAGCCTGAACAGCTAGGGCGCGCCCACCCAGTTCGGAAACTATGAGCGAAGCGCGGGAGAAAATGAGGTCACCGGTCAGAATAGCTACCGAGTTACCCCAGATATTCTGGGCGGTGTCTACCCCGCGACGTTTGGGGGCATCGTCCATGACATCGTCGTGGTAGAGGGTAGCCAGGTGCGTTAGTTCAACAACCACGGCCGCATCCAGTACCCGGTCGTTGATGCCGCCGCCAGCTTCTGCTGCCAGAAGGGTCAGGAGGGGGCGAATCCGCTTGCCGCCGGCGGAGAGTAGGTGGCGGGAAGCAACATCTGCCAGGTGGTTTGTCTGATTTACCGAGCGTTCAAGCCGCTGCTCAATTTCGGTGAGAGCCTCAAGGATCTTGGGGCCCAGTTCAGCGTCCTGCGCGATGAGTTCAAAGCCTTTAGGCAGACTGAAATCAGCCTCTGGCATGAATGCTTCTGCGCTCACGGGGGAGCTGGTGGAGTCAGTCACGATGATTTTTCACACTTCTTGGGTCGTACACTATCGGCCGGGGGCCGTGCTCGGGCTGGTATTAGTCTACCTGGTCTAGGCTTGGGGCTTGTATGCACGGTGTAGAGCGACGATACCGCCGGTGAGGTTGCGGTAGCGAACATCCTGCCAACCGGCTTCGGCAAAGTGGCGGGCCAGTTCGTCCTGGTTGGGCCAGGCCAGAATTGACTCTGCTAGGTATTCGTAGCTTTCGGGGTTGGAGGATACCTTGCGCGCGATGGGCGGAATCAGTTTCATGATGTAGTTCCGGTAAAGGGTGCGGAAGGGGCCGAAGGTGGGGGTGGAGAATTCGTTGATGACGATTCGACCGCCGGGTTTGGTGACTCGGTAGAGTTCCCGCAGTGCTTTGGGGTAGTCGGCGACGTTGCGTAGACCGTAAGACATGGTGACGGCGTCAAACTCGTTATCAGTAAAGGGGAGGGCCGTGACATCAGCCTGCACGAATTCGATGTCGGGGCGGCGGCGCCTGCCTACGGCGAGCATGCCTTCGGAAAGGTCGGCGGCAATGACGGTTACGCCGGCATCGGCAAAAGGCTCAGATGAGGTGCCGGTACCTGCGGCTACGTCGAGGACTTTCTGGCCGGGGCGGGCATGGACAGCGGCCACGGTCTGCTTACGCCAGTAGAGGTGCTGCCCCAGTGACATAATGCCGTTCATGAGGTCGTAGCGTTCAGCCACCTGGTCGAACATGGAGGCGATATCGGTGGTCTTTTTGTTAAGGTCTGCTCGGTTCACCCTAGCTATTTTGTCACGTTTAGGGCAAAAGCTCATATTGGTGAGCGATGAAACACCATTATGAATAATCATGCAGATGTTTGCATTTTTAATCATTCGGGGGCAGAATGAACTTCAACGCTAACCCACTTACACACCGTATGAATGAGGTAACCAACCATGAAGAAGGCGCCCTTGGCACTTGCCGCTACTGCCCTGCTCCTAACCGCCTGTGGCTCATCAGGTACTTCCGCCACAACTGAGTCCGGGGTATCCCTGATCTCTGAGGGTAAACTCACCGTCTGCACTAACCCTCCCTACGCCCCCTTCGAGTACGAAGAAAACGGCAAAATTGTTGGTCTTGACGCTGACATTGCCGCCGCTATCGCCTCAGACCTGGCTGTAGAAGCCGAAATGTACACCACCAGCTTCGAGGGGATCCAGTCAGGTGTTGCGCTCTCCTCCGGTCAGTGCGATATCGCGCTTTCCGGTATCACTGTGACCGATGAGCGCAAAACCGTCATGAACTTCACCTCCTCGTACGTCGATGACAATCTAGCAATCCTGGTGCCCGCCGATTCTTCTATCACCGGTGAAGCTGACCTGTCAGGCCGTAAGGTCGGCGTCCAGCAGGCCACCAGCGGTGAAAAGTACGCCAAGGACGCCGGCGCTGACACCGTCCAGTATGAGGACAACGGTCTGCTCCTTCAGGCCCTGCAGACCGGCCAGGTCGATGCCGTGGTCGGTAACATTACTGTTCTGTCTGAAATGCTGACCGCAGATAGCAGCCTCAAAGTAGCTCAGGAGATTGAGACCAACGAAAAGATTGCTGCCGCTGTCTCCACCGAAAACACTGCACTGCTGGACTCTGCCAATGCGACTCTGAAGAAGATGCAAGACGACGGCCGCCTAGCTGACTTGCGGGAAAAGTACCTGGGTCTTTCCCAGTAAGTAGCCGCTTTTGCGGTAGCTACCTTCTAAGAAACCGGGGGTGGGCTCAGAGGAGCCTGCCCCCAGCACGTAACCGAGGATGAGAACCATGGCACTGTCTACCCGGCAGAAACAGACCTATGCCCGCTACTCCCAGTATGCTCTTCTGGCAGTGATCGCCCTGATCATTGTTCTTGTTGCCGACTGGGCAACCCTGCGTGAGAAGGTCTTTAACCCTGAAATCATCGCCAAGCAGTTCCCCAACATCATCACTGTTGCCCTGAAGAACACCTTGATTTACACGGCTTTGGGTTTTGTGGTGGGTCTGTCAGGCGGTATTCTGCTTGCCCTCATGAAGATTTCTTCTATCGCACCCTACCGGTGGATTTCTTCGCTTTACATTGAGCTTTTCCGCGGCCTGCCCGCGCTTCTTGTCTTTATCGCCTTTGGCTACGGTATTCCGCTGGCCTTTGGGCTACGCCTGAACAACTATGTGACCGTGATGCTTGCCCTGGGTATGGTAGCTGCGGCCTACATCGGTGAAGTTTTGCGGGCCGGTCTTGAGGCTGTGCCCAAGGGCCAGTATGAGGCCGCACGATCACTGGGTATGAGCCATACCCGCGCCATGGTGACCGTTATTATTCCCCAGGCTTTCCGGATCGTTCTGCCCCCGCTGACCAACGAGATTATCTTGCTGACCAAGGACTCATCGCTGGTCTACCTACTCGGTATGTCTGTTGCCCAGTATGAGCTCACCAAATTTGGTCGCGAAGGAATTTCCGGCTCCGGTGCCGGGCTGACCCCGCTGGTTCTTGCCGGTGTCTGCTACCTGATTATCACTGTCCCGCTCGGTTTCCTTGCCCGCCACTTCGAGAAGCGTGCCCAGGCCCGCTCCCGCACGTAACCGCCACTACCGTTTCAAGGAATACAGCCATGACCGAAAATCCTGTACCCGCCTCAGTTAGCATTACCGACCTGCATAAATCCTACGGTGAGGTGGAAGTCCTCAAAGGCATCAATATGTCCGTAGCTCCCGGCCAAGTTGTCTGCCTGATTGGCCCCTCCGGCTCGGGCAAATCAACTCTTCTGCGGTGCGTCAACCTGCTGGAGACACCTAACAGCGGAACTATTGAGGTAGCAGGGCATGCGGTGACCCACCCCGACGTCGATGTCGATGCTATGCGCCGCTCTGTGGGCATGGTCTTCCAGCAGTTCAACCTCTTCCCGCACCTGACCGTACTCCAAAACTGTACGGTAGCGCAGATTAAGGTGCTCAAACGTTCCCAGGCCGAGGCCCAGAAAATTGCCATGGCTAACCTGCAGAAGGTGGGGCTGGCCGATAAGGCTCAGCGGCACCCGGATCAGCTTTCTGGAGGTCAGCAACAGCGCGTAGCTATCGCTCGTGCCCTCTCTATGAACCCCCAGCTCATGCTCTTTGATGAGCCCACCAGTGCTTTGGACCCCGAGACGGTAGGTGATGTTCTGGGTATCATGCGCCAGCTGGCTACCGAGGGCATGACCATGGTGGTCGTAACCCATGAGATGGCTTTTGCCCGTGATGTGGCTGACCGCGTGGTCTTCATGGACGGCGGCCTTGTGGTAGAGGAAGGCCCCGCTGAACAGGTCATCGGCAACCCCCAACAGGAGCGCACCCAGCTCTTCCTCTCACGTGTGCTGAACCCCACCCAGCAATCGTAGACGCTAGGTCCTTAACCGTGGTTTCTGGGCTCTCCACGAGTCGGCTATAAAGAAAACTGCGGCTACCCAAATCAGGCCAAAACCTACCCACCTGCCAGCGGTGAGGGTCTCATGGGTAACAAAGAGAGCCAGCAGGAACTGCATGGTCGGGGTGAGGTACTGAATCATGCCGATCAGGGACAGCGGAACCCGCGAGGCCGCGCTCGCAAAGAGCAGGAGCGGAACCGCTGTGACTAGACCCGAGGCAGCCAGAATCCAAAAGTGAGCCTGACCCTCAGCAAACAGAGTAAGATCACCTCGGCGGGCAAAGTGAGCAAGTAGGACAGCTGCCATGGGTGCAAGAACCAGGGTCTCTACGCTCAGCGACACGACGGCGGGGACAGCTCCAGCGTACTTTTTGAGCAGACCGTAGAGGCCAAAGCTGAAAGCCAGGCCCAGGCCCAACCAAGGGATTGAGCCGTAAAAGAAACACATGACAAGCACTGCTAAGGCAGCTACCGCGATACCAGCCCACTGGAGTGGGCGGAGTTTTTCACCCAGGAAGAGAACGCCGAGCGCTACCGAAACAATGGGGTTGATGTAGTAGCCCAGTGACGCTTCCATCACATTGTGGCTTGTTGTGGCGATAACGTAGAGCAGCCAATTACAGAAAATGAGTAGGCCTGCGGCCCCGAGCACAAGGAGCTTTCTGGGGCGCTTAAGTACTGCCATGAGTGATTGAACCTGACGGGTTGCCGGTATCAGGAAAGCACAGAAAAGCAGGGTGAAGAGCACCCGCTCAGCCACAATTTCGAGGGGGCTAGCCGGTACCGTTAGCAGGAAATAGAGGGGGAAGAGGCCCCAGATAAGGTAGCAGAGGAAAGCTGCAAGAATACCCGAGTTTCTCTGGTTAGTAGGCACCTGTTTTTCTTTCTGTGCTGATTCATTAGGTCCCTGCAAGTATAGGTCAGTGCTTTCTATGGGCGGGGGAGTTCTAGCTCCTTGGGCGAATGCTCACCATAGAAAAGGCGGTGGCCCCCACCTATAGGGGGAGCCACCGCCAGAGACAGCCCCTAGAGCAGGGGTATCTTGGTCTTACAGACCGAAGAAGCGGCTAAAGAAGCCCTTCTTATCTTCCTTGGGCTGGGGCTTCTTAGAGGCCTCAGCGCGTTCGGCCTCAAGGTCAGGTGCCTGACCTGCCAAACGAATCTCCCGTGCATCACGGGTGTCTTCAGCTGACTCGTAACCCGTGGGCGCCTGCTGGGCTTCGTCAGGCTCTTCGGCGCTCTGCACAGGGGCGGCAGGCTGGTCCTGCACAATGTTCTCTTCAGCAATAGTGCTGGTGGTAACACGGCCCGGGCGTACATCTTCGGCAGGGTCCTGGTCATAGGGCTGGTCCGCATTGGGGTAGACACGGTCTGTGGTGATAGTACCTTCGACTTCATCTTCGAGGGCACTCTGTTCTGCCACGGATTCCTGGGTAGGAGCTTCCGTAAAGGTCTGAGGCTCGGCTGCGGTAGCCTCTTCCTGCTCGGAACCTGCCTGCGCTTCAGCTTGCGCTTCTGCTTGTGCTGCTTCCTCAGCGGCTAGACGGGCGGCTTCTTCTCGTTGGGCCATTTGAGCTGCGGCCTCACGCGCGGCGAGGGTTTCAATACCCTGGCGTTCTGCTTCGAGCTGTTCACGCAGATCACGAGCTTGACTGGCAAGACGGGCTAGCTCATCGGCCCCGACCTGGGGCTCGGCTGCCTCAATGCCCGAAATCTTGCCCTTATCGAACCAAAGACGTAGCGCACCGTCTGCCGCAGTGATGACAGCGGTTGCTTCGGTGTCCCAGGCGATATGTGCGCCGCGGAGCTTGGCATAGGAGTCAACAGCGCGCAAGTGGTTAACAGCGGTGCCGGTCTGCAGGGCCTGAGCCATGACCTGACCCATGCGGTTAACGGTGGGGGCATCCAGGTCAAGCTGAGAGCCTTCGAGAAGGACCCATGCACGGACACCTGCCCCAGCTGTGACGGGGTAGTGGGCATAGATGCCGGTCAGTGCCTTGGTTGCGAGGGTGAGCTTGCGCGCTAGGCCGGAGTCCAGGGGGAGCTCATCGGTGGTGAGTTCCGTAATGGTGTGCTGTGCCCCGCCTTCACGCGCCTGGATTGCTGCCGAAACAACGCGGTCAGGGAAGTGACCGAGTTCTTGCCAGGACCAAATCCAGGAACCGCGGTTCTCAGACTCAGTGCCCAACAGGTAAGGGGTGAGACGTACGGAAGCATCAGACTGGAGGGTGAATGACGGCGCAGAGAAATCCACCGTCCATTCTGCGTCGCCGCTGATCTCAGCGAGACGGGCCTGGTACTCGGTGGAGATGAAGATCGAATCATCAATCAGATCCTGCAGTGTTTTAGTCATGGGTTAAGGCTAGCAACTCTTGGGGTGCTCACGCACCTTTTATACCCGTGGGGACCTGTATTTTCTATCTTTTACCAGGTTCTACCCACTTGGTTCCTTCCCTCTTCCGTGAGCAAGAAAGACACAAATTCAGGGGGCGTGCGGCTAAAAATAAATATTACGGTTGCCACATGTTTTTTAGACAGGGTAGTCGCAAATAACTTGACCAAACACAAGGAACACGCATATCAAGTGCAAGAATTCTTGCTTTAATAGGTATTGATAGGTATTGGTAGGTATTGGTAAGCCTCTTCCCATATGGCACCAACGGGTGTGGAGGTATTCGTCCCAAACAATTCAGGAATTTCATGTCGCACTATAGTCCCAGATACGCAGAGATTGAACGCCCCACCATGGTTCAAGATGCTCTTAACTCAATTGGGAGCTGGATGCTGGGGGTAGTGTCCGTAGAGCCCGGTTGGAATGAGCTGGTCCTAGATATTAAGCCACTCTCAGAGACCGTCTTTGTGAGAATCACTGAATCTCGCGATGAAGACGATTACCTGGGAAGCGTGGGCCCGCTTAAATCTGATAGCCCAATCCTTGAGGCTATTGAACAGCTACAGCATGCTTGCTATGCAGAGGATGAGGGAACCTGGTTCACTGCTTCTGTGGTCATCACCGCAAGCGACTGGCCCGAGCCAAAATACCAGATTGGTGCGTCCTATGACCGCCTTCAGGAGCCTGTTGACTGGAAGGGCGAGGGGGGCCTGACCGGTCGCGATATCCGCACTCATTTTGAAACCTTCCCGCGTGCGGATGAGCATATCCCGGACTGGGCCGCCACACGCCTGGCAGGTCGTCGCGCTCCTGGTTTTAAGGATGATACGGCCAAGGCGCAGCCTGCAAAGACCGCCAACACCTACCTGGTGGAGGCCCTTGAGGCCTTTTCCCAGGACCGGAGTGACCAGGCCCTTGCCAATGTTGTGCGTTCTGCCCAGGGCGGTAACCTGGTCATGGACATCTCCCAGAGCGTCGATAACTCCGAAGGCCAGCTCCAGACCAGCTATCAGGTTCTCCGCCTGTCGAATGGCATGCGTGCGCTCACAGCTTATTCCTCGGAGGAACGGGCCTGCGAATATTCCGTGGATGTCCTCGGTCTAGATATACCGCGTTTGACTACCGAGCACGCTATGAAAGTGTTTTTACAGGTAGCCCACGATGCGTCAATTGACGTCCTGGTACTTGACCCCGGTAGTAGACACGAGTGTTTCATAGAAAAATCTCAGATTCAGTGGGTCGTCGGTTCGCCCCACAATATGCCAGTACAGCGGGCGCTTATGGAGGGGAACATGCACGACCTGCTCCTTGCCCTGGTTGCTCCGGCTTCCACGCTCCTGATGGGTGTCCGTGCCGATGATCCAGCAGGTCGCCCAGTCATCCTCAAAAATGAGGATTCTGAGGACCAGTCTGTTGCACTGGTTTTTACCACTGTTGCAGAGATTGCTGCGCTTGATCCCTCCTTGCAGGTGCGAAGTGCCCCGGCCCTTGACATGCTCAAATTATTGGCTGCTGGTGCTAGTACAGCTGTGCGCATTAACGCCCTTGCTCCGCACGCTACCTTGCCTATGACTCAAATTTGCGAGCTTATTTCAGTAGTAGAATCGCAGTAAACCAAACTAGTCATACACACCAGGAGTATCTCCAATGACCGGTGCACTGCGCCAAATTGGCCACACCGTAGCCAACCATGCTCGCGCAGCCATTGCACTGTGGCTGGTGCTCTTCGTGATCGCTGGAGCTGGTGCCCTGACTTTAGCTCGGGGTGCAACAGCCAGCTATACCATGCCCGGAGCATCGTTCGATGCTGTCCGTGCGGACCTTCAGACTAAGCTCCCTGATAACGGTGTCTCTAGTGGTTACGTTGTGCTTGAGTCAGCTGGCGGTTTCACCGATGAGCAGAAGCAGGCCATCGCACAGGCGGTCGATACTTCCCACCAGGTTGAGGACGTTGCAGGTTCCGTTAATCCCTTTGAGGCGGCAGACGCTATCGCCCAGGCAACTACTACCCTTGAAAACTCAAAAGCTCAGCTAGATCAGCTTCAGGCTCAGATTAGCCAAGGCCAGGCTAAGGTCGATCAAGCTCGGGCCGCTCTACCTACAGATATCAGCCAGGAAGAGCTCAAAGAGCTTGCCCCAGACCTCCTTGCACAGGAAGAAAGCCTGAAACAGGCCCGTATCACCTTAAGGGCCAACAAACTTAAAGTAGATACCGGTCAGCGTGAACTTGATGCCATGGCCGAGGCCAACCTTGTCAGCCAAGACGGAACCGTAGCAATTGTCAGTGTTGCTTTTAACAAGGACACTAACTCGTTGACTCCGGAAGTCCGTCAGAAGGTTTTTGAAACATTCAAGGCGCTTGAAGACAAGGGCATTACTGTCAACTACAGCTACGAGCTTGACCAGGACGTTTCTAAAGTTTTTGGTGCCTCGGAAGCGATTGGTCTAGCGGTGGCATTCGTCGTTCTGCTGATTACTCTCGGTACAGTTGTGGCAGCCGGTCTGCCTCTTATTCTGGCACTTATCGGGGCGGGTACCGCAGTTGCCCTGGTCTACACCAGTACCGCTTTTATCGGCATGACCGCTACCGACCCGGTTCTAGCTTTGATGCTGGGGCTAGGGATTGGCATTGACTATGCTCTGCTGATTCTTCATCGTTTCCGTGAAGAACTTATGGACGGAGTCGATGTTCGGGAGGCTGTTGCAATAGCTAATTCAACGGCAGGTCATTCTGTCCTCTTTGCGGGTATGACCAATATCGTTGCACTCTCTGCTCTCTTTTTGACCGGTCTACCATTCTTGGCCGTCATGGGCTTTGCGGGTGCTTTCTCTGTTGCGCTGGTTGTTGCTTCGTCCTTGACTCTGGTCCCTGCGGTTCTTTCTCTCTTGGGCACCAAGGTTTTGACCAAGAAGCAGCAGGAAGAGCGCCGCAAGGACCTGCACCGGATCTCAGACAAAACTCACAAGCCACGTAACCGCCGTGAAGCATTCGCTGAAATTGAGGCTGCCTATAAGGGGTGGGGTGGTTTTGTAACCCGCCATCCTATTACCATGACACTGGTATCAGTTGCGATTTTGATTCTTGCCATTATCCCGACCAGTTCACTTCGACTTGGTCTGCCCGACGGTTCCTACCAGGCTAGCGACTCAACTTCCTACCGCGCCTACCAGACCATTAGTGACAAGTTCGGTGAGGGTTTTAACGGGCCTATCCTTGCCGGTGTCACCCTTTCCGTTCCGGGTGACCAGGAACACCTGCGCCTAGTTGCCTTGAACGTTGCCGGCAAGCTTAATAACAAGGACATCGAAAGTGTCGCTATCGTAGGGATGAGCGAAGACAACGCCACCGCAGTTTTGGCATTCTTCCCCAAGGAAGGCCCCTCAGCCCAGAGCACCCAGGATGCTGTGCACGCAATGCTCGATAAGGTTGAGCCTGCGGAGAAAGCCACGGCAACCAGTATTGGCTTAACCGGGCAGACTGTAGCTAACATCGAGATTTCTGAGCAGATTTCTACTTCAATTCCACTCTATCTCTCTGTCGTTATTCTGCTCTGTCTGATCTTGATGGCCCTTGTCTTCCGGTCAATTATTGTTCCTGTCATGGCAACCATCGGATTCTTGCTCTCAACCCTGGCCTCCTTTGGCGCTGTCGTTGCCGTCTACCAGTGGGGCTGGATGGGTGACCTCTTTGGGGTAACCCAGCCGGGTCCGATTTTGGCTTTCCTGCCCATCCTGCTCATCGGTATTCTGTTTGGTCTCTCCGTGGATTACCAAATCTTCATTGTCTCCGGCATGCGTGATGCTTACCGTAAGGGCCATACTGCTCTGGATGCTGTCGCCATCGGCTACAAGCAGGGTGGCGGGGTTGTGACTGCCTGCGGTGTCATTATGGTCGCGGTTTTCGCCAGTTTCGTCTTCTCACACCTGACAGCTGTGCGGCCTATCGGTTTTGCCTTGGCCCTGGGCGTGGCTATGGATGCTTTCTTGATTCGGACCACCTTTATTCCTGCAACCATGTACCTGCTGGGGGATGTCGCCTGGTGGTGGCCTTTCGAGAAGAAGAACCGCAAGACCGAGGACGCACCCAAGCACATCGCCTAAGTGCGGCTTCAGCGCTAAAGCTTAGGTACTTTCAAACATGAAAACCGCCCTGCAGTATCCAAGAGGACACCGCAGGGCGGTTTATTATGGGGCAGCTACCTGGCTAAGCAAGGTAGCTACCTGGCAGGCTACTTACCTGCTACTGCTTGGCGTACACGAGCACCGAGTTCCTCATGGACAGAGTCCCAGTACTTGAATGCACGTTCACGGATCTCATCTGACTTCACAGCACCAACATGGCCCGCGATGTTGGAGACCAGACGTTCCTGAGCGGCCTCGTCCATAACATCGGTGTACAGGGTACGAGCCTGGCCGAAGTCGTCGTCTTCTGCGTGCAGGGTGGCAGCGGCGTGAACCAGCGCGCCATCGGCTTCCCAGGAGCCCTCACCGGCGCGTGCAGGATCAGCGTGGGGGCCGCCCAGGCTGTTGGGTGCGTAGACCGGGGTATCTGCAGTCTTGAAGGAGTAGCGCATAGCGCCGTCCTGGCTGTAGTTGTTTACTTCTGCATTCCGAGCGTAGTTAACCGGAAGGTCCGCGAAGTTGGTGCCTACGCGGTAGCGGTGTGCATCGGGGTAGGAGAAGATACGACCCAGGAGCATCTTGTCGGGGGAGGGGCCGATACCGGGAACAAAGTTGGAGGGTGAGAAGGCAGCCTGCTCAACCTGGGCAAAGAAGTTCTCGGGGTTCTTGTTCAGAGTCATCTTGCCGACCTTGATCAGGGGGTAGTCGGCATGCGGCCATACCTTGGTCAGGTCGAAGGGGTTAAAGCGGTAGGTCTTTGCATCTTCGTAGGGCATGACCTGGACGTAAAGGGTCCATGAGGGGAACTCGCCACGTGCGATAGCGTCGTGTAGGTCCTGACGGTGGTAATCAGCGTTCTCGCCTGCAATGCGGTTTGCTTCTTCCTGGGTGAGGAAGTCGTTGCCCTGGTCAGTCTTGAAGTGGTACTTGACCCAGAAACGCTCGCCTTCGGCATTGATCCACTGGTAGGTGTGTGAGCCGAAGCCATCCATGTGGCGCAGGGTGGCGGGGATGCCGCGGTCACCCATCAGCCAGGTGACCTGGTGAGCTGATTCGGTGCGCAGGCTCCAGAAGTCCCACTGCATGTCGTTGTCACGCAGGCCGCTGCCGGGCATACGCTTCTGTGAGTGAATGAAGTCGGGGAACTTGATGGCATCACGAATGAAGAAGACCGGGGTGTTGTTACCTACGAGGTCGTAGTTACCCTCGGTGGTGTAGAACTTGATGGCGAAGCCGCGGGGGTCACGCCAGGTGTCAGGTGACCCCTGTTCACCGGCAACGGTTGAGAAGCGGATAGCCATTTCGGTAGAAACACCGGGCTGGAAGAGCGCTGCGCGGGTGTACTGTGAGACATCCTCGGTGGTTTCGAATACACCGAAGGCACCGGTGCCCTTAGCGTGAACGACACGCTCGGGTACGCGTTCGCGGTTGAACTGAGCGAGCTTTTCAACGGTGTAGGCATCGTGCAGGACGATGGGACCATCGTTGCCTACAGTCAGTGAATCGTTGTCTGATGCAACGGGTGCACCTTGAGCGGTGGTGGTAAATGAACCGGGCTTAATCGGATTGTTCATTTCTCCTACTTTCCTGTGTGGGGTTATGCTCTGGAGCTCTTCACCGTGAGAGGTGAGGGAAACGACCGGAGCTGTGAGCGCTAGCTAACGGTGAGTTCTTGTGCAGCCTGTTGCTGAGCGAGCGCTACATCTTTTTCTTCTGGCTTCTGGCAGTCGGTGCAAATGCCTCGGTAGAGAACGTCTGCGCTGAGCAGGGCCATGCCGTGAAAATCGCTGGGGGTCAGGCAGGGGGCCTCACCAACCGCGCAGTCTACATCCTCCACTTTTCCGCAGCGGATGCAGTAGGCATGGTGGTGATTATCTCCGGTACGGGTTTCGTAGAGCCCTGCTGACCCTGGAGGCTCAAATTTACGGAGCATTTTGATGTCAGTTAGATCAGCTAGGACCACGTAGACCGACTGGACTGTGATACCGGCTAGCTCTTGGCGCACTGCTGTAACAATTGCATCGGCTGTGGAGTGCGGGTTTTCGTGAACTGCGCTCAGAACAGCGAGTCGTTGCTTTGTGACGCGACGCCCCTTGGCCCTGAGCTGAGCTGACCAGGTTTCCCTGTGGGAGCTAGCTGGTGCTTTCGGGGCTTCTGGCATGTGCTGGCAGCCTGCGGTGGCAGGCATGCTCCTTGTTGACATCATGTCACCATCCTACCCTTATTATGAATCTTTCACAATAGAGTCTGACTGTGTGGTAGATCAGGTCTACCTCTTCCCGGCGGGGGTGCTTGAAAGGTTTTGCTGCTAGACCTCTTGGCGGATATGCTCTGGAATCGTTCTGGCGAGAAAAGTTATTGAAGAAAGTTTTGTGGTGCCAGGAGCGCCGCGATAGATTTTTGGTTGACGGTAAAAAATTTTTCAAACTTTTTTAAATTTCGCGTCATGAAACAAGTGGAAACCGCTCTTAATAAGTGATGGTGAAAATCATCGGCTGTTACCTACAAGCTGTCTGGGGCTTGAGGATAGCAAGAACCTGGCGGCGCTATGGGAAGCCTTGCCAGGCATAAGGGAATAATGGGCGCTCATCAATCGTGGGGATTGAGCGAGTGCAATCGCTGGCTATCAAGGTTAGGGACCCTTGATAGCCAGCGCTAAAGCATTGTGCTGTCACCGGGTGCCGGGTCGCTGCTGCTGGAACCAGATAATGAAGCGATCCTGCATGCTGCGCAAGCATTTACCGTGTACAGGGCCGTTCGCGGGTTCTGTACACGGAAAACATCATGAGGGTCGCATGGTGTCTTGGTTTGCTGGTGACTGGAATCATAGTGTTTAGTTCGTGGGCTAAAGAGGGCATGCGGTATGTGATGGCCTGCATGCGCTTTACATATTGGGGAAATATACCGTAACGCAGAAAATCCCGATAAGCTGAAAGGAAGTCGTTTTCCTTAGCGCGGCTAGTATCTACACGGGGAGATTTATGCGATCATACAATTCTGCTCAAACTGGCCAGTCTGGCCCTGCCGACGAAGTTTTGCTTTCTGAAGTTCGCCAGGGTCAGCTTGAGTCGTTTGGTGTTTTGTATGAGCGCTATGTGGTCATGGCGCGCGCTATTGCTTATAGGCATACCTCAAACCAGACTCTGTCAGAGGATCTCGTATCTGAGGCCTTCGTCAGAATTTTGCAGGCTCTTAAGAATGGCAAGGGCCCTCGCGCTTTCATGGGCGGATATCTTGCCACAACACTCGCTCATCTGGCTGCTGAGAACGGTCTTATAGCGCAAAAAGAGGTGCTGAGCGAAGAGCATGACCTAGAGCTGGCTGGGTCATTGGATGAGACTGTTCTTAAACTGCATGAGTCCGATGAACTGATTTCTGCATTCACCAGTTTGCCGGAACGTTGGCAGTCTGTTCTGTGGATGACCGAGGTTGAGAATAAAAAGCCCCGTGAAGTAGCTACAGCTCTGAACCTGTCGGCTAATGCTGTTTCCGCTCTAGCTGCTCGCGCACGGGAAAGCCTTCGCGAGGGGTTTCTGCGAGCACATCAACACGCTCCCAAAACTGCTGAGTGCGCGCAGTATTCACCTCACCTCAGCTCTATGGTCCGTGGCTCGCTGACTAAGAAGCGTAGCGAAACTCTACGAGCTCACCTTTCAACATGCTCATTTTGCTCTTCTGAATACCTGAATCTGATCGGTATCAACAAGACTATGCGCACGTGGGTTTTCCCCGTGCTTGCAGGGCTTACGCCGATTCTTACTGACAGTTCTAAGGTTATTCTCCCGTACATCGCCGGTGGTAGCCTAGCCCTGGCTGGTGCAAGTCACAGTGGGGGAGCGGGGCTTGCCTCTTTGATCCCCGGACGTTGGGCTTCTTCCAAACCCTCTCTGGTGGGGGCCGCTGCCGCTGTAACCGCTATTGGTGCGGTGGCCGGTGGCATAGCACTGGTCAATAGCTCGTCCTCTAATTCAACGGTGATTAGTGCCGATTCTCAGCTTGAAACCGCACCAGCTTCAAGCCCTTCGGAAGAGGTAGGCGGCATCGTTGATGCTCTTGTTGATTCGCCCCAAAGCTCAGGCTCGAGCGTCCCCGTAGAATCTTTTAGGGCTCCTGCTGCAGCAGCGCCTAGCATGCTGGTGGATACCCAGACTTTTGATTCTGCTGCTTCACCGCGCGGGCAGCTGGGGCAGAAGGCCTCTCACAGTCGCGCAAGCGCTGGGGATGCCGCTGACTCTTCAGCCGGTACTAGCGTAATAAGAAGACCATCGGTGGAAATCCCTCAAGGTCAGACTCTCTCTGCTCTGACCGGTCCCTGGCAGGATGACACGATGGGGGCTCATGGGGCGTCCAAGGAGTCAGCCGATCTTGCGAGCTCTTTAGTATTCTCAAACCAGCCAGATGGTGCCGCTGGAGCCGGTGATACTCAGCAGCCTCCGGTAGCTGAGCCCGAGAGCGATACCCCGGTAAGATCAACTTTGCCCGTGGATAGTCAGCCACCGGGGGAATCTGTAGCGCCTGTTAATCCTGTAGACCGTACCCAGCCAGTTGCTCCTGCCGATCCTGATACTCCAGTAGATCGTTCTATGCCGACCGACCCGGCTGAACCAACAGAGCCTGTTGAGCCAAGCGACCCGGCTGACCCGGCTAATCCGGTTGAACCAAGCGACCCAGCTGAGCCAACAGAGCCTGTTGAGCCAAGCGACCCAGCTGAGCCGACCGACCCGGCTGAGCCAGCTGAACCAACCGACCCAGCTGAGCCGACCGACCCAGCTGAGCCGACCGACCCGGCTGAGCCAGCTGAACCAAGCGACCCAGCTGAGCCTGTTGAGCCAACAGAGCCTGTTGAGCCAAGCGACCCAGCTGAGCCGACCGACCCGGCTGAGCCGACCGACCCGGCTGAGCCAACTGAACCAAGCGACCCAGCTGAGCCAACTGAGCCTGTTGAGCCAAGCGACCCAGCTGAACCAACTGAACCAACTGAGCCTGTTGAGCCGACCGACCCGGCTGACCCAACTGACCCGGCTGACCCAACTGACCCGGCTGAACCAACTGACCCGGCTGAACCAACAGAGCCTGTTGAACCAACAGAGCCTGTTGAGCCAAGCGACCCGGTTGAGCCTAAAGAACCTGCTGATCCTGACACTCCAGTGGATCGTTCTATACCGACCGACCCAACTGACCCAGCTGAGCCAAGTGACCCTGGAGTTCCCGACCCCAAGGACTGGGTAGGAACCCCCGAATACTACAAGTGGATGGCGCAGGTGCCCTGGGATACAATCGGTAGCCCAGTCAATGACAACCGTATGTGCAGGATTACCTATATCTATTCGGGTAGTCTGGTCAGCTTCGGAACCTACATTCCGCAGATTATTCTTGACTCCCCCTATGCGCTCTATGTTCTAGAGAGCTACTTTGGGCTAGAGGCGATTACAGAGATTACCTGCGTCTAGGAGACATTAAGATAGCGACCGGCCTGCCTCCTGAATGAGTTAGGCCGGTCATAATATGCTCTTCGCAAAAGCACAGCCTCTACCCAGCTAAAGACCCTAGTCTATAAAGCAACAATAACTTTCCTGAGAAAGGTGTAATAGGGTGCACGGCCATAACAACGGGCTTAAAACTGCTCTTTTACTGGGTTCGATGGTCGGTTTTCTCTTGCTCATTGGGGCGGGGCTAGCTGCCTATACCCGTAGTTCTGTGTGGATTATGATTATGGGCCTGGTGGGCGTGGGCATGGTGGCCTATTCCTACTGGAACTCCGATAAAATCGCTATCCGTTCCATGAACGCCTATCCCGTGACTCGCGATCAGGTCCCCGGTCTTTACGAAATTGTTGAGGAGCTCTCAGCCAAGGCCAATCAACCAATGCCGCGTCTCTACGTTGCTCCCAGCTTGACCCCTAATGCTTTTGCTACGGGGCGTAACCCCCAGAATGCGGCCGTTTGTTGCACCGAGGGGATCTTGCAGCTCCTTGATCATCGTGAGATGCGCGGTGTCATCGGGCATGAGCTGATGCACGTCTATAACAGGGATATTTTGATTGGCTCCATCGCTGCGGCTTTGGCTTCTGTTGTGGGAACCATCTCTCAGGTCATGAGCTTTGGCCTGATGTTTGGCGGTAACCGAAACAATGACAACCGGGGCGGTGGAGGGCTCATCTTCACGCTCTTTCTTGCTGTGATGGCACCCCTGGTGGCGGGCGTAATGCAGATGGCTATTAGCCGCACACGAGAATACGATGCCGACCAAGACGGTTCCCAGCTCACCGATGACCCGTTAGCTCTGGCCTCTGCACTGCACAAGCTTGAAAACGGTGTCTCGCGCTACCCCCTGGACCCTGAGAACCCTAAAGTTGCTGGCACAGCCTCGATGATGATCGCCAACCCTTTCCGCGCGGGTCAGATTCAGAACCTGATGGCGTCGCACCCTCCCATGGCTGACCGCATCGCCAGACTTGAAGCGATGGCGCGCGCCAAGGGGCAAATCTAGCCCTGCCGTTTTCGCGTCAGTAAGCGGGTGAATATTTTGCCCTGCCTAGGGAAAGGTGCCCTCTGTTTCAAAGAACAGAGGGCACCTTCTATGTGCTTGAGTGAAGCGCGGGCTAAAACCTAGCGGTAGTTGACAAACTGGAGATCAACTTCGAGGTCAGCACCCTTCAGCAGGGCGATAACATCCTGCAGATCATCACGTGACTTAGATGAGACACGGAGCTCGTCACCCTGGATGGTTGCCTTGACGCTCTTGGGCCCTTCTTCACGAATCAGCTTGGTGATTTTCTTGGCCTGGTCCTGGGCAATACCTTCTTTGATAGAAGACTCAATGCGGTACTCCTTGCCCGAAGCATAGGGGTCACCGGAATCCAGGGACTTAAGAGAAATTCCGCGTTTAACCAGCTTGGACTGGAAGACATCAAGAACAGCTAGGGCACGTTCTTCAGAATTAGCCTTAATCAGAATCTTTTCGCCAGAAAAATCAATCTCAGCGCCAACGCCACGGAAATCATAGCGCTGGGCTACTTCTTTCTGGGCCTGGTTGAGCGCGTTGGAAACTTCCTGCTTATCGACCTTAGATACAACGTCAAATGATGAGTCGCTTGCCATGCAGGGCACCTCTTTCGTAAGTAATAGTCAGGGACTGGGGCACAAGGTTTTTGAACCTGAGTGCTTCTCACTATAACCGTACCCTGTTAGAGTGGCTGTCAGCATATTTCTAGAATCGTTATAAAAATGTGACTCCATTCTCAGCAAAACTTCATTTTGCTTTGAAAGGATGAAAGTATGGCTGAAAAGAAAACAGCTGCCCACGCTCAAGCCGGAATACCGTCCGGCTCAGGAACCACTCCGGCGGCGCACCAGATAACTGCAGTAACAGACGAAAGCATGCAGAGGGCTTATGAAGCGCTCATGGCAGATCTGTCTGCAGACGATTTCCTCTTTGAAGCTCTTCCCAACGCTGGGGCAGAGCATAAGCAAGCGGAACTCTTTGCCCCCGAGCTAGGGTCTACCTTGAAGAACCCTGCCATCATTGCTCGTTTTGAGGGTGTTAAAGAGAATCTCGAGCGAGAAATCAAGGGTGGCATGTGTACCCCGGACCAAGCCTACGCCTACTTGGAGAACCTTGAAATCACGCTTCTTTTAGAGCAGGAATCCGCACTGACGTCCTAGCGGAAAACAATATGCTCACTAGCTCCTGCAGTCATGACTGCAGGAGCTCCTTCTTTCTAGAAGTGGGCTTGGCAACAAAAAGGGGTGCCAAGTTGGCAACCGTGGCAAAAGTGTGTAAAGTAGTCTACTGTTCGTTGATACGAATGATTCAAGAAATTGAATACGGCAGATTACCCGAGCGGCCAAAGGGGGCTGACTGTAAATCAGCTGGCATTGCCTACGGGGGTTCAAATCCCTCATCTGCCACAGCGAAAATCCCATCTCATCACGAGATGGGATTTTTTGTTAACTCCTCTTCATTATCAGAGAAACTGGCACCGGGCTTTAGACATGCAGGGGTAAAAGGGGTAGCGTGTTCATCATGGCAACCATTGAAATTACCCAGGAAAACCTCACCCAGCAGGTCGAATCATCAGATATCCTCTTCCTCGACTTCTGGGCTGAATGGTGTGGCCCCTGCAAGCAGTTTGGCCCCATTTTTGAGGAAGCCTCTGAGAAGCACCCCGAGATTACCTTTGGCAAGGTCGATACCGAAGATCAGCAGCAGCTGGCCGCGGCCGCCAACATCACCTCAATTCCTACTGTGATGGGTTTCCGCGAGGGTGTCCTTGTGTTCTCCCAGCCCGGTGCGCTGAACGCTCAACAGTTCGACCAGATCATTGAGGCGGTTAAGGGCTTGGACATGGCTGAGGTTCACAAGCAGGTTGCTGAGGCAGAAGCCGCTCAGCAGGCCGAAGAAAACTAAGCTTCAAAAAATACTTATAGACCTTAGCCATCGGGCTCCCCCAGCAGGGGAGTTCGATGGCTTTGCTATGTCGTGGAGCTAGAAGGAACGGAAGTCTTGCGGGGCGTAGCGGGGCGCCCTGCGGGGTTCGTGGATACCGGTGGCTTTAATGAGGCTGACCACTCGTTGCCGATGCCCGGCATAAGGGGCTAGGAGTTCTAACATGCGGTGGTCATCGCCGCGGACCCCGTCAAAGGCGTAGGTAAGGTGGTGGGCTAAATGGTAGTCACCCACACTGACGGCATCGGGGTGGCCGCAGTACCGCTGGAGTGTTTCTGCAACTGTCCACGGGCCGACACCCGGTATCCCAGCAAGAACCTGGGCCAGCTCCCCTGTAGTGCTTTCTTCCGCAAACCGTTCGAAAGAGGCGGCTTGGCGCGCATAATGGACCATAGTAGAGGAGCGCGAACGGTCAAAACCAGCCCGGTGGTAGTCCCACTCAGGAATCTGCGCAAAGACATCAGCCGGGGGAAAAAAGAGCAAATCCGCCGGCTGATCGGGGTAGCCGGTCTGAGGGGCCTGCTGGCCGTATCGGCCAAGGAGCGCCCGCATACCTCCCATCGCCTCTATACCAGTTACCCGCTGTTCTGAGATAGCGAGCAGAAGATTTTGGGAAAGCAGGCCAATGGAGGGGAGTCTTAGACCCGGAGCCTCTGCCCTTGCCTGCTTGAGGCGTTCGGGTAGTTGTTGCCAGGCAGGGGAAGCATAGAAGGGCGACCAGCAGTCATTCTCGCCTACCCAGCCTCCAACCTTTTCAGCGAAGGCTTCCAAAGCGCTGGCTGGGGAGAGGGTTCCTGAATGTGTGGACGAGGAGGGACCGGGTGCCCACAGCGTCACATTGAACGGGGCAGATAGACCCGCCCCTGCTAGGCGTGCACACCGAAGGAGGATATTGATGCCTTGCTCATGAGCACTTGCCCAGTGGATGGTCTCGGCGGGGGTGGAAACCGCTCGCATCAGCGGATCAGCCTGGCCTCTTTGCAAGGGTGCAAAAGTCTGTCCCAGGTGCACCGCATGGGTTGGTTCCAGAACAAAAGAGGCGCGCAACATGTTTTCTATCGTCTCATGTGCCGGGCATATTGGAAGACCCGATAAGTCTTACTCAGCTCGACTGTCTATACTTACCAAAGACTGCACCCCAACAGAGAAGAACAATGGCCATTAAGAAACTGCTTGAACACCCCCAGCCGGTTCCTGCGCGAATTGCCGCAACAACCCTAGCTCTGGCAGTCTTTGGTCTCTACAGCACTTACTCCTGGTTCCAGTGGCGGCACTATCTTGTGCCCTCCTGGGATTTAGGAATCTTCGCCCAGCTTGCCAAAGCCTACTCCCAAGGTCAGGCCCCTATTGTTCCTATCAAGGGGGAGGGCTTTAACCTCCTGGGGGACCACTTTCACCCCATTACCATTGCCCTGACCCCCTTTTACTGGTTATGGCCCAGCCCAGCGACCCTGCTCTATGTGCAAAACGGACTGGTCGCTCTCTCTGTCTATTTGCTGATCAGGTTTGCCCAAAAAATAGTGAAGCCCTGGGCGGCTCTTACACTCGGGCTAGCCTACGCCCTGAGCTTCGGTATCCAGCAAGCTGTCTCTGTTCAATTCCACGAAGTAGCTTTCGCCCTACCCTTCCTGGTCATGAGCCTGGGCAACCTAGCGATCATGCGGCTTGAAACCGAGCGCGGCCCCTTTTTACGCCGGGCTGTCTACTGGGCATTCCCCTTGGTGTTTGTCAAAGAGGACATGGGAATTACGGTTCTTGCTATCGGTCTGGTTATTCTTTGGCGAACAGGATGGTTCCGCACAGCTGCAGGAATCCTCTTTCCTCTTGCAAGCGCTGCTCCGGCAACTCTGACACAACGGAGCAAAACGCTCCTGCGTTCTTGGATGAGCACCCCGGCTGTGGCGGAAGCTAGTCTGCTTACCCTCTGGGGGCTGATCTGGCCCCTGCTTGCTATCGGGCTGATCCTGCCTTACTTCAACACAGGGGGAGTCTTCGACTACTCCGATAAGCTTGACGTCGCCGCCGCTCTAGGAGACCCCCTGGGAGCATTCGCCCAGCTCTTTTACCCCTGGCAGAAAAGCGCAACTCTCGGTCTACTCCTACTCACGGGGGTTCTAGCCTGGGCTATTAGCCCCATTGCCTGGGTGGCGGTACCGACTCTTATCTGGCGCTTGCTCTCACCGCAAGAAGGCTACTGGGAACCTACCTGGCACTACAACCTGGTTCTCATGCCCATCATCTTCACCGCCCTGCTGGACACTCTGGCCCGGGCGCAGGCAGGTACTCAGGTTCCTGCCCGCCCCCTCGGCAAGGGCCCGCTGGCTGGTACCCGCAGGTCGCTCCTGGATGGAATGAAGCATCAGGCACCTATTATCTTGCCCGCTCTCACCCTGCTTATTGCTTTAGGAACCCTGCCCTGGCAGCCTCTTGCCCAGCTGGGCCAACCTAGTTTTGCTAGCTCCACGCTCAGCTTGACCGATGAGATGAAAGCAGAAGCTGTAGCGGCTATTCCACAGGGAAGTACCGTGGCCGCTGACCTCTCGGTACTGACCTACCTGGTCCCAGAACACACCGCCTACTGGATCGGACACTCCGGTGAACCCGCCCCAGATTATGTGGTCATCGACCGTATGGGGAGCGCATGGGGCAGCAACCCGCCCTCGAGCGCCGTAGCCTATGCCACCGGCAGGTACGGGTCAGCAGCCTACCTGCCCTACCGAACCATCGGGACAATTGAGATAGCCGTCCGGGCCGACTAAGTGCTGTACCCTCTATCACCACGGGGAACCAAAACCTACAAACTAGGGTAGAGTTGAGAGTGTAAGAATCGGGAACCCCGAAATTTTCTCTTAGCGCTCACGCCCAGCTAGGCAACTAATCACAGGGCTACGCGCGTTCGACGACCATACTTTGGCTAAGCAGAACGTTGAACCAACGATAGAGAACCTGATGTGTAATCAGCTCGCCCAAGCGCGCAACCCAAGTTAGCTACAGCGCCCACGAACCGAAGACCTCACCTAAGCGTAAGGCCCCTCGCGAGCATTCCACGGGGAAACCCGTAAACGCACCACACAAAACCGGTGCGTGCACAACCCCACTCGATGAGGAATACATTGACTGAAAATACTGCTGTGAACGCAGAAACCGCAACTGAACCTGTCTTCCAGGAACCGGTTGTAGACACCCATACTGCCCCCAAAACTCAGACCGAAAAGTCTGATGACGAGGGTATCCGCTTCACTGATCTAGGCCTGGATGCACGCGTCCTCGCGGCACTGGAAAAGGTAGGCTACGAAAAGCCCTCACCCATCCAGGCACAGACTATCCCCCTACTTCTTGAAGGTCGCGATGTTGTTGGCCTGGCACAGACCGGTACCGGTAAAACCGCTGCTTTCGCGCTGCCTGCCCTGTCCACCTTGGCTGAGCTCGCCGACGTCAATGGTGTTTCCAAGGACACCCAGGTTCTGGTTCTTGCACCCACCCGTGAACTGGCTCTACAGGTAGCAGAAGCTTTCTCTTCTTACGCCACCGACATGGAGAACTTTACCGTTCTTCCCGTCTACGGCGGCTCACCCTACGGCCCCCAGCTAGCCGGCCTCAAGCGCGGCGCACAGGTTGTTGTCGGTACTCCCGGCCGTGTCATTGACCACCTCAAGAAGGGCTCCCTGGACCTCTCAAACCTCCAGTACCTGGTACTTGATGAGGCCGACGAGATGCTCCGCATGGGTTTTGCCGAGGACGTTGAATCAATCCTGTCAGAAACTCCTGACACCAAGCAGGTAGCCCTCTTCAGCGCCACCATGCCCAAGACTATTCGCAAGATTGCGGAGAAGTACCTCAACAACCCCGTTGAAGTAAGCGTCAAGTCTAAGACCACCACCAGCGCCAATATCCGTCAGCGCTACATGCAGGTCATGCACTCCCACAAGCTCGAGGCAATGACCCGCGTGCTTGAGGTTGAGGACTACGACGGCATCATCGCCTTCGTACGCACCAAGAAAGAAACCGAAGAAGTAGCTGAAAAGCTCAAGGCTCGTGGCTTCCAGGCCGCCGCCATCAACGGTGACATTCCCCAGGCTCAGCGTGAACGAACCGTTGAGGCTCTGCGCCAAGGCCGTATCGATATCCTGGTTGCGACCGACGTTGCGGCCCGTGGCCTAGACGTTGAGCGTATCTCACTGGTTGTTAACTTCGACATTCCTCACGATACTGAGTCCTACGTGCACCGTATTGGCCGTACCGGCCGTGCAGGCCGTGCAGGCGAAGCTATCCTCTTCATGACCCCTCGTGAAAAGTACATGCTCCGCCAGATTGAAAAGGCTACCCGCCAGCAGGTTGAGCAGATGCACATGCCCACTGTTGACGACGTCAACGACACCCGCAAGCAGCGCTTTGCTCAGCAGATTACTGACACCATTGAGAGTGAAGACCTGAGCTTCTTCCGTACCCTCATTGATGCTTACGCTCTGGAACACGACGTCGAAGGCGAAGAGATTGCAGCTGCACTGGCTGTTATCGCCCAGCAGGGTCGCCCCTTCCTGGCCGAAGAAACTCCTGAGCCCAAGCGCAAGACCCGCGATCGTGATGACCGCGGCTTTGACCGTGATGATAAGCCCCGTGGCGGCCGCCGCCACAAGGACGAAGGCATGGTTGATTTCAAGCTCAACGTAGGCCGCGCATCACGCGTTTCGCCCGCAGCTATCGTGGGTGCCCTCACCAATGAGGGTGGCCTGACCGGTAAGCAGATCGGTTCGATTGATATCCGCCAGCACTTCACCATTGTGGGCCTGCCTGAGGCTGAGCTACCCCGTGACTTCTTTGACCGCCTGCGTGACACCCAGGTTGCTGGCGAGTTCATCAACATCAAGCGCGACCGTGGCCCCAAGGGCGGCGGCGGTTTCGGTGGTAAGAAGTTTGATCGTGAGGACCGCGGTGGCTTTGGTAAGCGCTATGACCGTGATGACCGTGGCGGCTTCGGCGGTAAGAAAAAGGGCCGTAAGAAGTTCTAAACCTTTGTGCCGTGAGAACCTAGAGACTTTTGAAAGGCTCGTTCTCGTAGAAATGTAAGGGGGAGCCCCTCCTGGCTTTCTATTCCTTAGTTGGTTATGCCAGCCTCGGGATGGGCAGGGGGGCCTTCTTCTGCCCTTGCTTACACAAGAAAAAGGCTGTGCCTCAGAACACCCAGAAAAATCTGGCTTTCAGTTTGCGCGCAGGCTCAGATGTACCGTAGAGTATTATCTGTTGCCCCGATAGCTCAGTGGTAGAGCGCCATCTTGGTAAGATGGAGGTCCCGGGATCGATTCCCGGTCGGGGCTCTGGTATGAGCCCGTAATAAGGCACATACATGGCGGTGTAGCTCAGCTGGTTAGAGCGCACGACTCATAATCGTGAGGTCGACGGATCGAGCCCGTCCACCGCTACGCCCCGATAGCTCAGTGGTAGAGCGCCATCTTGGTAAGATGGAGGTCCCGGGATCGATTCCCGGTCGGGGCTCAGCTTCAAAACCTCTCCAATCTCACGGTTGGGGAGGTTTTTTCTACGCCCTGGCTTCTTTCGCGCCCAGGGCCGCAGTCGCTACAGGGCTACAATTTGGGAAAATTTAGCAAATATTTTAAAGAGTGGAAGCCTAGGGCCTAGAGTAGGACTATGGCTATTAACCAAGACCTTGTGGGCCGCCTTTACCCGCCCACCGAGCCCTACGCTGTGGGCCGTGAAAAAATCCGTGAATTTGCGACTGCTGTTAAAGCGACCAGCCCCCTGCACTTCGATCTGCAGACCGCCCAAGCAGCAGGCTACACCGACCTGGTAGCACCACCGACTTTCGCCATTATTCTGGCGCAGAAGGCCGACGCGGCTCTGATTACTGACCCCGAGGCTGGTATCGATTTCTCCCGCGTGGTTCACGCTGACCAGCGCTTTACCCACCACCGCCCCATCGTAGCGGGCGATAAGCTCCTGACTGAAGTTCACGTTGATAGCCTGCGGGTGATGGGGGCTGGGGCCATGCTTAGCACCCGCGAAGAAATCACCACGGTTTCCGGTGAAAAAGTAGCTACCTGCTACTCATCACTTTTGGTTCGGGCGGAGGACTCATGACTGCTATAACTTTTGAGACCCTAGAAAAGGGTGCTGAGATTGGTGCCTGTCAGATTCCCGTGACCCGCGCAGATCTGGTGGCCTACGCCGGTGCTTCAGGGGACTTCAACCCTATCCACTGGAACGAGCGTTTTGCCAATGCGGTGGGGCTACCCGGGGTGATTGCTCACGGTATGTTTACCATGGGTGTGGCTATCCAGCTGGTGACCAACTGGGTGGGGGACGCCGGTGCGATTGTGGATTACCAGACCCGCTTCTCCAAGCCGGTGCCGGTACCCGACGCAGAGCGGGAGAGCTCACCTGCCAGCGGCGGCAACGTCATTTCTGTGGCCGGTAAAATCGGTGCCCTGGACCAAGAAAACCGCACCGCCCGCGTCGACCTGACCGTCACTGCCCCCGACGCCCAGGGCAAAGAGCAGAAAGTGCTCATGAAAGCCCAAGCGCTGGTCCAGCTAGCCTAGTCTCCTTAGGGGGCTAAAAATGCCAGGGGTGCTCCTCTTGCAAGAGGAAGGCCCCACTAATATCGGTGAATGAGAGACGGCCTACCGTGAGTGCTTACTGTTTTACTTCTCAAGGTGTCCCCATCATGCCCCCTTAGGGTACATGAGCAGAGCGCTAGAATAGACAGCCGACACAAAGAATTAGAACGAGAGAAAACGCCCTGGTATGCCCACATCGAGTACAGTCCCTTATCAGCTGACTGACACCCAGATTCGTACCTGGTACCGGGCTGTCCTTAGTCTCTTCTTTGCCAGCGGCCTGGTGGTTTCGGCGCTACTTACCCGTCTTCCCGACCTAGCTACCGGGCTGAATCTGAGTTCCGGACCTATGGGTTTGCTCCTTCTGGGCATGACCGCCGGTTCCTTCTGCGCTGTCAGCTTCTCCGGTGCCCTGGTAGCCCGCTTCGGCGCGATCCGCTGTATAGCCGCCGCCTACGCAACAACTGTTACCGGTATGGCCCTGATCGGTTGCGGTGTCTACTATATGAGCGTCCCCATGACCCTGGTGGGGCTGAGCCTTCAGGGGCTGGGGAGCGCAGTGTCGAACGTAGCCTCCAACGTGCAGGGGGTCGCCAACGAGCGAGCCCTGGGGCGGTACGTCACCCCGATTATGCACGGCTTCTTCTCCATTGGCACCGTCATGGGTGCAGCTCTGGGCGCTCTAGGCACTCAGCTAGGGCTCCCCTTCGTCGCCCATATGATGAGCTATGCGGTGGTGGTGGCAGCGCTGGTTGCATTCTCGCTAACCCGCTGCCAGACCGAAAATTACGGTCAGGACGATACCAAGGCGCTCGCAACCCTTGGGGCCTATAAGGTCCGTGATGCCTGGCGAGATAAGCACACGATCCTGATTGGGCTTTTCGTGCTGGGTGTAGCTTTGGCTGAGGGCTCAGCAAATGACTGGGTAGCCCTAGCCCTCACCCATGACTACGGCACCAGCAAGACAATCGGCTCGCTGGGCTATTTCACCTTTGTAGTGGCCATGATGGTTGGCAGATTCGGTGGGACGGCACTACTCAACAGGTACGGGCGGGTACTTATTTTGCGGATAACCTGCTCCCTGGCAATCGCTGGCCTGAGCCTGTTTATCTTTGCTCCCAAGGTCCAGGTCGGTTTTGTGGGTTTGCTGATCTGGGGTCTGGGAGCCTCTCTGGGGTTCCCTACCGGTATGTCGGCGGCCTCCGACGACCCGATGAAAGCCGCCGTGCGGGTATCGGTTGTCTCTACCATCGGTTACACAGCCTTCTTAGGTGGCCCGCCCCTGCTGGGCTTACTAGGCGAGCACTTCGGTATTCGTAAGGGGCTGATTGCCGTGCTTATTTTTGTGCTGCTCTCGCTGGTGCTGACTAGCCAGCTGACACCCAGAAAAGATAGGGATGAGCTTCTTGCTATCAGGATCTAGCAAACACCCAGCAGGCTCAGAGGGAGCTTATCTGGAAGGACCCAGGAATGAGTACATACTGGCTTGCCACCAGCCGGTAGAATGGAACCCGTGACTGAGAAGCTATTGAGTGAACTGACCACCGCCGCTGTCGGTGGCCCCGCCCGCACCTACGTCCGCGCAACAACAGAACAAGAAATTATCGCCGCTCTCCGCACCGCCGATGAGGCAGGGGAGGACCTGCTCCTTGTCGGCGGCGGTTCTAACCTGCTGGTGGCAGATGAGGGCTTTGCCGGTACGGTGCTTCACATCGCATCGGAGGGAATCGAAAATATCGGTGACTACGCCTGCGGCGGCGCCAACCTGCGCGTGCAAGCAGGGCACAACTGGGATGCCTTCGTCGCCTACACCGTAGAACGCCAGTACTCCGGTATTGAGGCTCTTTCCGGTATACCCGGTACCGTTGGCGCAACCCCCGTGCAGAACGTCGGTGCTTACGGCTCAGAGGTCGCCCACACCATTGCTTCGGTGCGTACCTGGGATCGTCAAACCGGCAATTACAAAACCTTCGCTAACGCCGACCTCAAGTTCGCTTACCGTGACTCAATCCTCAAGCAGTCAAGCGTCAACGGCACACCCCGCTATGTGGTGCTGACCGTTGATTTTCAGCTACCGCACGGTAGCATGTCTGCCCCCATTCGTTACGCTGAGCTTGCCCGCCAGCTGGGCGTTACTGTGGGGGAGCGTGCCAGCTCTGCCCTGGTGCGCAAGACTGTCCTGGGTCTTCGCGCGGGGAAAGGCATGGTTCTTGACCCGGCAGACCGCGATACCTACTCCACCGGCTCTTTCTTCACTAACCCCATTGTGGATAGCGCCGCCCTTGATACTCTGCCCGAGGACGCTCCCCGCTACCCGGTGACCACAGCCACCGGCCAAACGGTTGAAGGTAAGGTCAAGCTCAGTGCTGCCTGGTTGATTCAGCAGGCTGGCTTTGAGAAAGGCTTTGGTCTAGAGGGCCAGGCCCAGCAGCTTTCCGGCGGTCGCGCCTCACTTTCAACCAAGCACACCCTGGCCATCACTAACCGAGGCGGTGCGGCTACAGCCGATATTGCCGCTATCGCGCGAGCTGTGCGAGCCGGTGTTGAAGAACGCTTTGGCGTGTATCTGGTTGCTGAGCCCGTTGTCGTTGGTTTTGAACTCTAGCCCCTGACGTTACGCTATGAGCCTTGAACGGGAAATTGCCGGTAGCGACGGGAGTCTCTTGCACCGGCGGATGCAGCGGGTACGTGCTTTTATGGGCCGTCACCCTCTTTTCCTCTTGCTTTATCGGGCCCTGGTCATTCTTCTGGGCTTTCTCTGTATTCTTGCCGGCATCATCATGCTGGTTACCCCTGGGCCGGGCTGGCTCTTTATCTTCATGGGCATGAGCCTCTGGGGTACCGAGTTTCACTGGGCTCACCGGCTCAACCTCTGGGTTCGTGCCAAGGTGCTTGCCACCTGGCGGTCCTTTGAAGCAGCTCGCCACCGCAGGCACCGGCGTAAAACTGCCCAACGATGGGCTAAGCGAAGCAACCATAGCCACTACTGCCCCAGCGGATGCCACTACCGCACAAGCAAACCCGGCCGCTAAAACAGCTCAAAGGGCACATGCACCACCACCTGGTGCATGGGCCCTTTTTAGGTAAGGGGCTAGCCCTCTGATGCTTCTTCTAACCCCAGCATATGGCCAATAATCTCAAGAATTTTGGGGTCTTCGTAGCCTAGCTTGCGCATGGCAGTTACATACTTTTCGGTAAGTGTTTGAGCCTTGTGGGCCGTGGAATCAAGGGCCGTAATAAAGGAGCCGGCTCGTCCGTGGGTTTCAATAGCCCCAGCAGCTTCAAGCTCCTTATAGGCCTTGGCCACGGTATTGACTGCTAGACCTGTTTCTGCCGCCAAAGCCCGCATAGGGGGTAACCTGTCACCGGCCGCCAAGCGGCCATCAAATCTAGCCGCAATAATTGCGCGCCGTAACTGGGAATAGGGGGGAACATCCGATGCCTTATCCACCCTGAAGTTTAAGGCACGGATGCCCCCGCAGAGCTCCTGATGGGACTCATGAATCGGGGGCATCTGAGGCTTGGTCATAGCTCTATTTTAGAGGGTGCCGGTCGCAATCTTCAGCATGCGGCGCACCGGCTCAGCGGCACCCCACAGGAGCTGGTCACCTACAGTGAAAGCACTGATGTACTGAGGTCCCATGCTCAGCTTGCGGATACGGCCAACCGGGATGTCCAGGGTGCCAGAGGCCGCTACCGGGGTAAGGTCGCGCATAGTTGCTTCGCGCTCGTTGGGAACTACCTTGGACCACTGGTTATCTTCATCAATGATCTTCTCAATTTCCTCAACCGTCAGGTCTTCGGTCAGCTTGAGGGTGAGTGCCTGTGAGTGGGAGCGCATGGTTGCGATACGGACGCACAGACCGTCAAGAGCGACCCGGCTATCGCCTTCAAGGCCCAGAATCTTGTTGGATTCAGCCTCTGCCTTCCACTCTTCGCGAGACTGCCCCTTGCCCAAGTCTGAATCAATCCAGGGAATGAGGGAACCTGCAAGCGGTACACCGAACTGGGTGGTGTCCAGCTCGCCAGAACGTTGCTTGTCCAGAATCTTGCGGTCAATCTCAAGAATCGCTGAAGCGGGATCAGCCAGTTCAGCCTTGACGGTGCCGTTTAGGTCACCGAACTGCTTGAGGACCTCGCGCATGTGGCGGGCACCGCCACCGGAAGCCGCCTGGTAGGTCATGGAAGTACCCCACTCCACCAGGCCCTGCTTCCACAGGCCACCTAAGCCCATGAGCAGGCAGGAGACGGTGCAGTTGCCGCCGATAAAGTCTTTGACGCCAGAGTCCAGGCCACGGTCAATAACATCGCGGTTAATGGGGTCAAGTACAATCACAGCATCATCGTTCATGCGCAGGGTGGAGGCTGCATCAATCCAGATACCCTGCCAGCCGCGCTCCCGCAGAGCAGAATGAACGGCCTTGGTGTAGTCGCCACCCTGAGCAGTCACAATCACGGGGAGCTTAAGCAGCTCGTCCAGGTCGTGTGCGTCTTTGAGAGTGGCTTCTTCAAGGGCCCCGCCGAAGGTAGGGGCGGGGGCACCAGCCTGCGAGGTAGAGAAGAAGACGGGGCTAATACCCTCAAAATCTCCTTCTTCGAGCATGCGCTGCATGAGGACGGAGCCCACCATGCCACGGTAGCCTACAAAACCTACTGAATCACCGGGTGTAAAAGTCATGGTTTCAGTCTAGCTTTATTCCGCTGCACGCGTGAGGGGAACAGCCTCGTGTTACAGCCCAAAGCGAGGTAGACAGGGAAAAGGCTACCCCTGTAACTGCCAGCTCTCAAAACGGTAGGGTAGAGCGACCTTATCACCAGTGGCTTCAAGGCCGTAGCCTTTAACGCTGGTGAGCGTATCGGTGGACGCAAGTAATTCCCAGCGGTCATCTAAAGCCGGTGCGTAGGTGTCGCCCTCTAATTCAAGGCCAAAGACGGTTCTTTCCACTCGGCTCACGCAACCGCCAGCTACCTGCGGCAGGTTCCGAGCTGTGAGAGCCTCCGCATAGACACGACCGCCACCAATCACCCAATAGGCAGTGGCATCGGGTGCTAGCTGGGCCGCCTGTTCAAGGGCTATGGCTAAGGAGGGCACCCAGGTAGCCCCGTCGCGGAGGGTGGGGTCAGAAAGGGAGGAGGAAATAACGATATTAGGACGCCCCGGTAAAGGACGAAAACGAGGCGGGAAGGACTCCCAGGTAGCGCGCCCCATAATCACGGGGCACCCCCAGGTAACCTGCTTGAAGTGGGCTAGGTCTTCGGGCGCGTACCAGGGCATATCACCGGCCCGACCAATCACGCCCTTGCCCGCCTGGGCCCAGATGGCGCCCAGTACCGGCAAATCTCTTTCAGCTACGCTCATAGCCTGCCCCTAGACCGCGA
This sequence comes from Rothia sp. P5766, assembly GCF_048513555.1. Lineage (NCBI taxonomy): Bacteria > Bacillati > Actinomycetota > Actinomycetes > Micrococcales > Micrococcaceae > Rothia > Rothia sp. P5766. Next base: position 36,659 of record NZ_JBLXXS010000008.1, read on the forward strand.
TAGGGGCTTTGATGGTGGGGTGGTGCCGGTAATCCACCAGTTCAAAGTCCTCAAACTCATAGTCAAATAGGGAGGGTTTCTTATTCTTGATGATCAGCTTGGGGTAAGGGTAGGGTTGCCGGCTGAGCTGCTCCTCAACCTGCCAATAGTGGTTGGAGTAGATATGGCAGTCCCCGCCGGTCCACACAAACTCACCGGGAACCATACCCGTCTGCCCGGCAATAAGCTGGGTCAGCAGAGCGTAGGAAGCGATGTTGAAAGGAACGCCCAAGAACATATCGGCGCTCCGCTGGTAGAGCTGGCACGAGAGCTCACGGGTGCCGTCCGGGCGGGTCTTGACGTAGAACTGGAAAAGCGCATGACAAGGCGGCAGAGCCATATCATCGACCTCAGCGGGGTTCCAGGCCGTGACGATATGCCGACGAGAATCAGGGTTAGTCTTGAGCGACTCAATGACCTTAGCAATCTGGTCAATGGTCTGCCCATCCCCGGCAGGCCAGGAACGCCACTGTACGCCGTAGACCGGGCCCAGTTCGCCGTCCTCATCAGCCCACTCGTCCCAAATACTCACACCGCGTTCCTGAAGCCACCGCACATTGGACTCACCCCGCAGAAACCAGAGCAACTCAAGAGCAACCGACTTAAAGTGAACCCGTTTAGTGGTAATCAGCGGGAAACTCTCCGCCAGGTCAAAACGCAGCTGGCGACCAAAGACACTCTTGGTGCCGGTACCGGTGCGATCAGACTTAAGATCGCCGGTAGCCATAATCTCACGAAGTAGGTCTTCGTAGGGGGTGGGAACAGTCATTATCTTCTTTTCAGTCAAGGGGGCAGGGAGCGCCGGGGGCACTCACCTCAAGGAATCAGTCATCAAAAGGCTTAATCTGTTCTAAAGAAACCACGGTCATAGGGTGAGTAACTGACACCTGCATGACCCACATTTCACCCGGCTTCAGGTAGGGATCAGCAGCGGGCAGATGCTTGCGCAGAGACTTGCCCAAATGCCCACCCAGCACCTCCAAGACCGTAGGAAGTACCGGACGATGGGTACACAAGACAACAGAACGGTCACGCTTCTCAAAGAGCGACTCTGCTACTTTACGCGCATGCTTGGGTGAACGTCTATTACTGTCCTCTGTCAGCCCTCGCTTTTCCTTAATGGTCAGGCCACTTGCCTTAGCATAAGGGTAGACCGTTTGCATGCACCTGACCCAGGGCGAGGAAACAACCCGCTCAGGGGACCAAGCCTGTAATAACCGCCCAACAGCCAGAGCCTGTCTCTTGCCTGTAGCGGCCAGCGGGCGCTCGCCTTCTGCCCCTGCCCACTTAGAACGAGGCTTGGCCTTAGCATGCCGCATCACAATTACGGGGCGAGTCTTGAGATCCTGAGCGGACTCTAAACGGAGCAGGGCATCCAGGGGTTCCTGATCGGTGGGGCTGGTCAGCATCGCCCGTGCCTGCTTGGGGCTTACCCAGCGCAGTTCATCAACTTCACCCTCATCAGCCTGTGCCCGTGCACCAGCGGGGAGCTCAGCGGCCCAGTAGTAGACCTCCTTGGGCTTTCCCTTGACCTTATAGGCGGTCACCGCAAGCGGTGCGCCTAGCGTGACTTGGAGACCCACTTCTTCACGGACCTCACGCACAGCGGTCTCGGGCAGTGTTTCCCCCGGATCCTGCTTACCCTTGGGCCAGGACCAGTCATCGTAGCGGGGGCGGTGAATGATGAGTACCTCGAGCTTGTCGTGGTGACGCCGCCAAATTAGCGCGCCAGCAGCATTGACGGCGGCTTTGTTGCGGGGACCTCGGCGGATAGATAGTTCCCCGTCTGCTGTGTGTGCGGTGTAAAAGGTGTCTGTGTGCGGCATGTGGAGCTCCAATAGTGGGGCGGGCATTTAAGATGTCCCTGGGTTAACCTTGCCTTAACCCAAGGACATTGTATTCCCTCGACTGCCCTGGAGAGGGAATCGGGCGGATAAGTTATCCTGTCAAAGCTAACTGTTAGGAGCGCTTATTGCGTTTCTTGCTCCGGCTAGCCAAGTAGAAAGCCTGGACATCACGCAGAGGCTGACCTTCGGCATCCAAATGATGGCGTTCCCAGGAACCGTTGGCGCTCAGGTGCCAGTTACTTGTCTTGTCCGAGAGGTAATTCTCAAACATTTGGAGCAGGTAAGCCACATGGGCAGGTTCCTTAACATGTACCAGGGCCTCAACACGGCGGTCCAGGTTGCGGTGCATCATATCGGCTGAGCCGATGTAGGTCTTGGGCTGACCGGCGTTTTCAAAGGTGAAAACCCGGGAGTGCTCCAAGAAACGCCCCAGCACCGAACGCACCTTGATGTTATCTGAGAGCCCAGGAACACCGGGGCGTAGGGCACAGATGCCGCGTACCAGTACATTGACTTCTACTCCGGCCTGTGAAGCACGGTAGAGGGAGTCAATGATAGCCTCATCGACCATCGAGTTGCACTTAATCTGAATCTTGGCGTAATGACCGGCCTGCTTGTGTTCTATTTCCTTATTGATGTTGTCAATCAGGCCCGAGCGCAGGGAGCGGGGGGCAACCAGCAACTGCTTGTAGGTTGTCTTGGGAGCGTAGCCGGAGAGCTGATTGAAAAGCCTGGAGACGTCCTCACCGATTTGAGGGTCGCAGGTAATCAGACCGAGATCCTCATAGAAGCGGGCGGTGGAGGGGTGGTAGTTGCCGGTGCCGATATGGCAGTAGCGGCGTAGACCATCGGGTTCCTTGCGGACCACCTGGGAGAGCTTGCAGTGGGTTTTGAGGCCCACGATGCCGTAGACCACGTGAACACCGGCGCGCTCCAGTTTGCGGGCCCATTCGATGTTGGCCTGCTCGTCAAAGCGGGCCTTAATCTCGACCAGGGCCAGGACCTGTTTGCCAGCTTCGGCTGCTTCGATGAGGGCATCGACAATGGGGGAGTCTCCGGAGGTACGGTAGAGGGTCTGCTTGATAGCCAGTACAGCGGGGTCAGAGGCTGCCTGCTCGAGGAAGGCCTGAACACTGGTCGCAAAGGAATCGTAGGGGTGGTGGAGTAAGACATCGTGATCGCGGGTTGCGGCGAAAACGTCGGCAGCCTTGGAGGTTTCGTTGGCGTTGAGCCAGCGGGAGGTGTGGGCTACATGCTTGGGGTAGTGCAGGGCAGGGCGGTTGGTCTTAGCGATATCGGAGAGACCGCGCATGTCCAGGGGCGCGGGGAGCTTGTAGACCTCGTGCTCATCGATGCCTAGCTCGGAGACCAGGAGTTCCAGAATGGTTGGGTTGATGGTGTCTTCAACCTCTAGGCGTACCGGTGGGCCGAAACGGCGGCGGAGCAGTTCTTTCTCTAGTGCTTTGAGAAGGTTCTCAGCATCGTCCTCTTCTACTTCGAGGTCTTCGTTACGGGTTACACGGAAGGCGTGGTGTTCCAGTACTTCCATGCCGGGGAAAAGAATATCGAGGTGCTCAGCGATAATCACTTCGAGGGGGATAAAGCGTACCTCACCGGAGGATGAACGTACCGAGCGTGAGCCATCAACGGCGACCATCCGGTCCATGGTTTCGGGGACCTTGAGACGGGCAAAGAGTTCCTTGCCGGTCTGGGGATTGCGGACAATGACCGCCAGGTTGAGCGATAGACCGGAGATGTAGGGGAAGGGGTGGGCCGGGTCAACGGCTAGCGGGGTGAGCACCGGGAAGACATCGGTTCGGAAGAAGTTGGAGAGGCGGTCCTGCTCAGCGGTGCTCAGATCGCTCCAGCCGACAATGCGAATGTTTTCTTTTTCGAGTTCTGGGTAGACCTGCTCGTGGAAGACCCGTGCCTGACGCTCTTGCAGGGCGTGAGCGGCTTCGGCGATTTCTTCCATCTGCTCTTCAGGGGTGAGGCCTGCGGCTGAGGGCATGGCGATACCGGTGGCGATACGGCGCTTGAGCCCGGCTACCCGGACCATGAAGAACTCATCGAGGTTGCTGGTAACGATAGAGAGGAAGTTCAGGCGTTCAAGCAAGTAGAGGTTGGGATCTTCTGCCAATTCGAGAACCCGGGTGTTGAAGTCTAGCCAGCTTATTTCGCGGTCAAGGAAACGATCGGAGCCAAAGTCACCCTCGAGGTTGGGGAGCTTAATTTTCTTCCCTATATCGATACGGTCTACGCGTGTTTCAGCGCGTTCTAGCTTGCTGATGTCACTCCCGATGGGGATGCGGTTGGGTATCTCTTCTGGTGCCTTGGTCATGGTGAGCCTTTCGCGGTTGCGGTCAATACAAAGTGTGGGTCTTGGGGCTTCGGGCCGGTGGGGTGCCCGTCAGCTGGATCTTGAGGGGGTGGCTTCTGCCGGGGCACCGGGTCGGTACTGTCGGTCAACGGTGAGCGGGGTGAAACCGAGAGAGCGGTAGAGGCTGACTGCCGCCGTATTATCCGCATCGACATAGAGAACTATACGGTCTAGGGCTTTTCCTTGCTCGTCGGATGTCTGAGCTAGGTAAGCCATACCTGCTAAAGTGAGGGCTTTACCCAGGCCCCGGCCCTGCCACCGGGGGTCGATGCCGATGGCATAGACTTCACCTTCTGGCTCTGCTCCCTGGTCTGTGGGGATTTTGGTCCAGTGGTAGCCGGCCAGGGCAGAGCCGCACTTAGATTCTGCCTCTGCGGTACTGTCAGAGACATGAACCAAGAAGAAACCTTCGGGCCGGAACCAGGCAGATTCCGTGCGAACCTGCAGATCCTTTAGGGTCAGCCTGCCCTGCTCGGGGTGATGCGCAAAAGCGCGTGCATTCAGTTCAACCCAGTGATGGGCTTGCTCCGGTGAGTAGGTGATAAGTTCGAGACCATGGGGGAGCTGAGCCTGATCAGCTAGGTCAAGGATGCGTTGCCTCGATACTTCGGTTAGGGGTAGTTCTAGTTTGTAGAGTTCCCGGCTTGCCTTCCACCCTAAATGCTGAGCAATAGCAAGGGCAGCTTCCAGAGCGGGGGTTTGCTCCTGCGGGCCTCCGTGGATCCAGGCCGCTAGAGGCTGGCCCTCCAGAGCTTTAAGAGCGGAGGTAATTAGAGTAAGGCCGATACCCTGCCCGCGCATTTGAGGGCTTACTGCTGCCTCAAGAACCCAGGTATCACCTTCAAGAACAAGCACCGCTAAGCCTACAAGCTGGTCTGCTACCCGCGCTTCAAAGGCCTTCACGGCAGAAGCCGGAACCGCCTCGTGTTGGTTCACTGCTCGGATAACTTCAACATGGGCCTGCTCCGAAAAAGGAGCTGCTCCGTCCTGTCCCTGGGCCAAGCTAGCTAGGGCCTGCATGCCTTGGGGTAAGTCAGAAGCAAAGGTAGATTCAACCACCTCAAGAGCCTTCATAGGTACCTCCTCCACTCACCATGAGCCTTCCTCCTTACTCTAACGAGACTCACCTCTGGGGGAGTTGAAGCTATAGCCAACATTGCGCACCGTCGTAATCAACTGTTCGTGGTCAGGCCCTAACTTGGAACGCAAACGGCGAATATGAACATCGACGGTGCGGGTGCCGCCGTAGTAGTCATAGCCCCACACCTCAGATAGAAGCTGGGAGCGGGTAAAAACACGGCCAGGGTGCTGGACCAAGAACTTAAGGAGTTCGAATTCCTTATAGGTCAGGTTGAGCGGTGAGCCCTGCAAACGAGCCGAATAGGAAGCCTCGTCAACCGTTACGCCCCCCACCCGAATAATAGAATCCTGAGCCTGAGCTAGGTGGTCACGGTAAGCTGATAGCAGGCGTAGACGGGCTTCTAGCTCAGCCGGTCCAACCGATGCAAGAACGATATCATCAACCATCCAATGAGCTGCTACAGCCGCCATGCCGCCCTCGGTTAGCACCATCAGCAAGGGCACATTAAGCCCGGCTCCCTTCAGGAGATGGGCACAGTTGCGAGCAGCGACCAGTTCCTCGCGGGCATCGACCATGACCACATCCGGCCCCAAACCCTGGATAGGGGCAAGGGAGGAACCTAAAGGCAATACAGAAAACCGGTGTGCTAATAAACCCAAAGACTGGGTGACGTCAGCGCCATCGGTCGATGAATCACTCAACACGACAATATGCAGCACACCATCACTCCTCGCTATACAGCAACTATTGACCAGTATAAAACGCGGTACCCGGACGTTGATAAAAAGGCTCGTAATACGGGAAGATATAAAGATAAAGCCGGGATTATGAACCCGGCCCATCACTTACCGCACCCCGAAGGCTACTGTGACCACCAAAGAGAACTCCACACGAGCAATACGAACCTTTGTTCCTGAGCTCAGTAGGTTCCGCCGAGCTCAGCAGAAAACTGTTTACCAAGGGCCCTTAGGGCGAATCGGTGCTACCCGGCGCTCCCGCTACACCCTGGTTGCTCTCTCAGGGGTGCTTGCCCTTCTCGCGCTGGTGGTTTCTGCCATTATCTCGCCAACAGTTGCGGCAGCAGCCGGTCTGGGTGCTGTACTTCTCATCGCTGGCGGCTGGCCTGCTGCCACCGGTATTGCTGAACTCCGTGGGCGCCACCGCGTAACGTCACATTCGGTCATTATTCTCTTATCCGGGCTAGCTTCGGTTCTTTATGCCTGGATTAACCCCGGGGAGTCCCCGCTTACCTTCTTACCAGCTATTGCTGCTGTTGGTATTGTCTCCAGCTTTATGACTGAGCTTGCCCGCGGTGAGGGCGCACAGGGCAAGCTGGAGTCGGTGATTAGCTGTGTTTCAGGGGTACTGGCCTCTGTTTCTGTTGCCGGATGGGTGGGTTTGGCTATTCTAGCCAAGCACGCCGAAACCGCTCAGCCGGTTGTCATGATTGGTGTGGGCGTAGGTATCCTGCTGGGCATCATCGGGATCCGGGTCATCTCGGCAGGCCCCAAAGAAGGACCGCGCCGCGGGGCAGTGACATTGGGTGTCACGCCGGTAGCTTTCATCGGAGTTATTGGGTATGTATGTGCGACTTTCCTCACGCGCGTGATAGGCTAGCCACATGAGTATTCTTGCATTAGAAATTTTCTTCCTCGTCCTGCTGGGGCTGGCAGGTCTGGCTATTTTCACCTGCATCGGCTTTGTGCTCACCGGTCTTTTCCGCGGGCAGAAGTAAACAGCTTTCAGTAGAAACCACCAGGCCCTCGCGCACCGAAGCGCGGGGGCTTTTTCTCTGCCCGACCTACGCTGACCGCTAAGCCCAGCTCACGGAGTCAAGCAGCTACTAGACTAAGGGGTATGGCTATTGAAATTCCCACCAACCTTACCCCCGAGCTCGTCCCCTTCTCCTGGTTGCTTGGTACCTGGGAAGGTACCGGCTCCCTCTGGTACGAAGGCTCTGAACAGACCCCCTTCGGGCAAATTATTACCTTCGCCCAGGAGGGCCTGCCCTTTATCGAGTACAGGGCTGAGAGCTTCCTGCTTGATGATGCAGGCAAGAAGCTCCGCACCATCACCCTTGAAACCGGCTTCTGGCAGATTGACCGACCCCAGGTAGACGGTGATCTTGGCCCCGGGCTGGTCCCGGCAGCAGTGGTCCCAGTACACCAGGACGCCGAATCGGTAGAAGCCCTGCGTAATGAAGACGGCGGCTTTAACCTGCTTGCCACCATTGCTCACCCCGGCGGGCTGACTGAAAACTATGTGGGCATGATTAAAGGCCCGGTGGTGCGTATGCAGACCGGCAACATGCTCAAAGATGACATTTCCAAAGAATACGCAGGTTCTGTCCGGCTCTGGGGCCTGGTAAACGGCAACCTCATGTGGGACTGGGAAACCGCTCACCCCGTCACCGGCAAGCTAGAAAAGCACGCATCAGCAGAGTTGCGCAAGACTTCTTCTATGACCGGTGACGACCTGGGCACCACCATGTTCGGTGGAGAGAACCTTGACTAGCCCCAGCGGCTACAGTAGCCCCCTGCTTCGCCGTCCCGGTGCCTTTGCTGCATCGGGAGCCGATGCCGGTGTCGCCGCCCACTACGGTAACCCGATTGCCGAGCAGCGGGCGCTTGCCCGCCGAAGCAAGCTGACCCTAGTGGACTACTCCCACCTGGGTATTGTGACGGTGGCTGGTCCTGACCGTTTGAGCTGGCTGACGACACTCTCGACCCAGGTGCTTACTGGCCTGGGGGAGGGGTCTAGCACTGAGCTTCTCTTGCTGACCCCGCAGGGGCGCATTGAGTTTTCCGCTTATGCAGTGGAGCAGGGGGGTAGGGTCTGGCTGATAACCGAAGGCGCTCAGGCCGCCCCGCTGGCGGACTACCTCAAGCGCATGAAGTTTATGTTAGAGGTGGAAGTCACCGACCTAACCGAGAGCTACGCTGTTCTTGGCTCGACGGTGGACCCTCGCACCTGTAAGGATGCCTCCCCGGCACTGGCTGCTGGAGTCATCTGGCAGGACCCCTGGGCAGCAGGTGTTGCTGCTGGCGGTTACAGTTACAGCGCGGTTGAAGAGAACCAACACCCCGGAGCTGACTACCACCGGTACCTGACTATCATTCCTGCTCACCGCCTACTCGATGCCGTTGACGGTTGCCAGCTAGCGGGCTCCTGGGCCGCCGATGCCCTGCGCATTGAGGCCTGGCGTCCCCGGGTGGGGGTGGATTCTGATGAGAAAACAATTCCTCACGAACTTGACCTCATGCGTACAGCAGTCCACCTGGAGAAAGGCTGCTACAAGGGCCAAGAAACAGTGGCGCGCGTGCACAACTTAGGGCACCCGCCCCGTCGCCTGACTTTCCTGGATCTTGATGGCTCTGAACATACTCTCCCCGCGGTAGGGACCCCCGTGATGAACGGGGCCAAGCAGGTGGGTGTCATTACCTCTGTTGCTCTGCACCATGAAGCTGGGCCTATTGCCTTAGCCCTTCTGAAAAGGTCGGTGGCTCCCGATGCTGAGCTACGAGCTATTGACGGCGGCGACTTTGATGCGCAGGGCAACCCTGCACCGGCTACTGAGTACGCCTGCTCGCAGACTCTGATTGTTGCTCCCGACGCCGGCCAGGTGGTGGGGCGGCGTACCAAAGGCCAGTTCCTGAGTTAGGGAAAAACCCAGGCAGTCTAAAGGCCCCGGACAGCTTGCTGTGCAAGCTATCCGGGGCCTAAATCTGTATGTGAGCCTTGAGTAAGCCTTGGTGGCTAGGAGCTCTACCTGGTTGGAGCCGTCATCTTCAAGGCAGACCAAGCGCTAGCTGGGGTCTCGATACCCTAGTCTGCAAAAGTGATGGGGACTGCGGTAGCAACCCGGGGGGCCTGGCTACCGTCACCAGCTACATCAACCGACCTTTGATTCTTAAAAATTTCAGAACCAAGGGTAGCGCCCTCTCTCTATACAGCTTGTCGCCCGCCTGTTTAGCGACCGAAAAGTACTTTGGCTTCCTGGTAGCGGTCAGCAGGAACTTTCTTGAGGCCGTCCAGAGCCTCGGCAAAGTCTACGCGCCTGATTTCGGTACCTTGCATGGCAACCATCTTGCCCCACTCCTTATCGTGAATCATATCCACAACCTGAATGCCTAGGCGAGTTGAGAGAACGCGGTCAAAGCCGGTAGGTGCACCGCCACGCTGAATGTGACCCAGGATGGTGTTGCGGGTCTCAATGCCGGTCAGACGTTCGATTTCCTGGGTAACCCACTCACCGATGCCACCCAGACGGGGGCGGCCGTCCTTTTCCTGGCCCTTGCCGGCCAGTACATCGTCAAAGCCCTCGGGGATGAAGCCTTCAGCTACAACGATCAGGGGTGAGCGACCGCGGTCGTGAACTTCCTTGACCCAGCCTGCTACCTCTTCCATGGATACCTTGACTTCGGGAATCAGGATGGCGTGGGCGCCACCGGACATACCGGAGTGCAGGGCGATCCAACCAACGTGGCGGCCCATAACCTCTGCGACCATGGCACGGTGGTGGGACTCGCCGGTGGTACGCAGGCGGTCCAGCGCGTCGGTTGCAATGGAAACGGCGGTATCGAAACCGAAGGTGTAGTCGGTTGCCTGGAGGTCGTTATCGATTGTCTTGGGGACGCCAACTACGGGCAGGCCGGCATCGGCTAGGCGCTTTGCGCCTGCTAGGGTACCTTCGCCGCCGATAGCAACAATGGCATCAATGCCGTTGCGCTCCATCATGATTTCGATGTTTTCGGGGCCGCCCTTGGGTCCGTCGAAGGGGTTGGTGCGGGAGGTGCCCAGAATGGTGCCACCCTGGCGGGCCAGACCGCGGACCTTAGTGCGGGGCAGATCCATGTAGTCGCCCTCCACAACGCCGCGCCAGCCATCGCGGAAGCCGACGAATTCGTCGCCGTAGGTTTTGATGCCGTTGAGGACGGCGCCGCGAATGACAGCGTTCAGGCCGGGGCAGTCGCCGCCGGAGGTGAGCAGACCGATCTTCATGGAGAGTCTCCTAAATATTCCTGGTGGGGAACGGTGGTGGTGGGACCTTAGGCGGTTTTCTCCCGGAGAGCAACCGACATGTTGGTCTTTGTTGTTTTCTATTCTAGTGAATTTGGGGTTGAGTGGGTAGCTGTGGGATAGCTTGGGTTATATGTTTTCAGCCTCTACGTTAGGGTCAAAAACGATTTTATTGTGGGTGGGAGGCCGGTAAAAGAAGTGGCAGGTGTACCCAAAGCAAACTGACCCAAGAGCTAGCTGATGCCAACCGCATATGAAAGACATGAAGCTACCAGAGGTGTGCTTGCGCAGGGTACACCCGCCGACTGAGAGTTTTCTACTGGGCTGTAGCGAGTAGCTTCTGCATACGGGCCAGGCCCTCTGCCAAATCATCGTCGCCTAGCGCGTACGACAGGCGCAGGTAGCCTGAGGGGCCAAATGCTTCACCCGGCACTACCGCTACTTCGGCTTCTTCCAGGATAATTTCGGCTAATTGGGCCGAGGTCTGCGGGGTCTTGCCCGCAATGGTCTTACCGAGCAGGCCGGTGACATCGGCGTAGGCGTAGAAAGCACCCTTGGGGGTGGGGCAACGAACACCCTCGATGGCGTTCAGTCCCTCAACAATGGTCTTGCGGCGACGATCAAAAGCCTGGTGCATGGTATGGACAGCATCGAGTGGGCCGGAGACCGCTTCAAGTGCTGCAAGCTGAGCTACGTTGTTGACGTTGGAGGTCATATGGGACTGTAGGTTAGTAGCGGCCTTGGTGATATCAGCCGGAGCGATCATCCAGCCCACACGCCAGCCGGTCATGGCGTAGGTCTTGGCAACACCATTGAGAATAACAGTGTTCTCAGCCAGCTCGGGCACAGCTTTAAGAATGGAGGTAAAGGGGACACCGTCGTAGGTGAGATGCTCATAGATTTCATCGGTCAGCACCATAATGCCCTTAGCCAGTGCCCATTGACCAATGGCTTTGGTTTCTTCGGGGGAATAGACCGCGCCGGTGGGGTTGGAGGGCGAGACAAAAATGAGGGCCTTAGTAGCTGGGGTGTAGGCGGCCTCGAGCATATCGGGGGTGACCTTGTAGTCAAGGTCGGCACCCGCGAAGACCTCGACGGGGTTACCGCCAGCCAGGCGAATTGCCTCGGGGTAGGTGGTCCAGTAGGGGGCGGGCAAGAGAACGTCATCGCCTTGGTCGATGACGGTGGCGAAAGCCTGGTAGACGGCCTGCTTGCCGCCGTTGGTCACAATAATCTGTGAAGGGTCAACCTCAATGCCGGAATCCCGCTTAGTTTTATCTGCAATAGCCTGCTTGAGTTCCGGGAGGCCTGCTGCCTGGGTGTAACGGAAGTTCTTAGGGTCATCCAGAGCCTTGCGGGCGGCTTCGACAATGTAGTCGGGCGTGGGGAAGTCAGGCTCACCGGCGCCAAAGCCAATCACCGGGCGTCCTTGGGCCTTGAGTGCCTTGGCTTTCGCGTCGACAACGAGGGTGGCCGAGGGGGCGATAGCGCCAATGCGGCGGGATACGCGCTGAGACATGGGAGGGTTCTCGCTTCTGTCCTAGTGACTTAGGACCGTTGGGTGGTTGATGCCTGTAGGTGCAACAAAAACTATGCTGAGGCCTACACCCTTAAGCATAGGTGGTTGGCTGTGGGGCTGGGGAGGGCTGTCCTCAAATTGCCAAAGAGAAAATTATGTTCTAAAGTAGGTACCGTTGTTCGCAACCGAACAACTATTGACCTATGCCCGTGCGCCTGGGTCATCCTTGAAGGGGTAACCTTCAAAGGGCGGTGGCTCAATTGGTAGAGCAGCGGTCTCCAAAACCGCAGGTTGCAGGTTCGAGTCCTGTCCGCCCTGCTTTTGCCTCACAGGTTTTTTGTCAATCGAACCGAACGGTTCATGATGAGTCTAGAAAGGGGCGGGCCTCACATGGCTAAATCAATCGCCGCTAGGACCGCCGATTCTAATGAACCAGGCGCCCACCAGAAGCTGGGCTTTTTCGGTCGTATTTTCCAGTTTTTGCGCCAAGTATTCGCAGAGCTCAAAAAAGTTACTACACCCACCGGTAAAGAACTGGTGCAGTATGTGATTGTTGTTCTTGCCTTCGTTGTTTTTATGCTCCTGCTCATCTCTGGGCTGGACTACCTCTTCGGGCAGGGCGCCTTCTGGCTTTTCGGCAATGGCATCAGCTAACTGTAGTAGAGCCGGGCTCTAAGCCCGCCCCACCCCATAAAATCTTTTGTATGTAGGGCGCACGGCGCTCCTCATAGAACTCCAACGACGAAAGCAGGAAAGCGTGTCCGAGCAGGAAATGCACACTGAAGCCGAAGAGGTTGTAGAACCTGCAGAGCAGGCAACCGACCAGGATCTGGCAGAGACTGAAACTGTAGAGGTAGAAGAAGCTACCTCCGCCGAGGAAGTCACTGAACCTGCTGTAGATCCGCTGGAAGAGTTTAAGGCTAAGCTCCGCCGCCAGGAGGGTGAATGGTTCGTTGTTCACACCTACGCTGGCTACGAGAACAAGGTTAAGACCAATCTGGAATCTCGAGTGCAGACTCTGAACGCCGAAGATGACATTTTTGAGGTTCAGGTCCCCATGGAAGAGGTCATGGAGGTCAAGAACACCGCCAAGAAACTGGTGCGCCGTGTTCGTGTTCCCGGCTACGCCCTGGTGCGTATGAACCTGACCGATGAAACCTGGGGTGTAGTACGCCACACCCCCGGTGTTACAGGCTTCGTTGGACAGGACGCCTATAACCCTGTGCCCCTGCGCCTGGATGAGGTTGTAGATATGCTGGCTCCCGTCTTTGAAGCTGAGCAGGCCGAAGCAGGCGAACTGCCCAAGCCCGCTCCCGCTGTGGAGACCGGCTACGAGGTGGGCGAGGCTGTCACCGTTAAGGACGGCCCCTTTGAGGGTATGCCCGCTACTATCTCCGAGATTAACGCGGCGGCTTCTCAGATGGTGGTACTGATTTCTGTCTTCGAACGTGAGACCCCTGTGACCCTGAACTTCTCACAGGTCACTAAGATGTAACCCCCAGAGGGTATAAAACATGTACCGCCCGGTTTGAGCTCTAAGGCTCAGGCCGGGCGGTTTTTTGTTGCCTTTTTGGGCTGCCCCGCCTACAGCGCTAGTATCCCGCCCGCACCCGAAACCCTGAAAAACGCTGTGGACGAGCAACAGAAAACTCTGCTGATTGCCATGTCGCTGATTACCCTGGTCATCGGCGCAGTGGGTACCATGAACACCTTCCTGGTAGGGGTTATGGAGCGCCGCCAAGAAATAGGTTTGCGTCTAGCCATTGGCACTAAACCGGCAGGTATTACCCTGCAACTAGCCATAGAAACCATCATTACCAGCCTGCTGGGATCCTTTGCCGGTGTGCTCTTCTCCATCAACGCCATTGCCATCCTCAGCCTCCTTAATTCCTGGACACCCATTATCAGCCCCGCAGTGATAGGAATGGGAGCGGGTGTTGGCCTAGCGTTAGGTGTCTTGGCCGGAATCTATCCGGCGCGCAAAGCCGCCCGGATTGACCCCATTGAATCCCTGACCCGCCTGTGAGCAAGACCCCAGCCCGCAGGCTCCCCGGGGCAATGGCTTAAAAAGTCTTAAGGTACTAAGATAGAGGACTGTATGTGTGCGCGCACGCTTGGCGCACACTGCGCGGTTGGGCCGTCGCCATGGCCCGCCACCGCCCGGTACATACTCCTGTGTACCGGTCCACCAGCTAAGAAAAGGACCAAATACCAATGGCTCCCAAGAAGAAGGTCTCAGGCATCATTAAGCTGCAGATCCAGGCAGGCGCCGCTAACCCGGCTCCCCCCGTTGGCCCCGCGCTCGGTGCGCAGGGTGTCAACATCATGGAATTCTGCAAGGCTTACAATGCCGCAACCGAATCTCAGCGCGGTAACATCATCCCCGTAGAAATTACCGTCTACGAGGACCGCTCCTTCACCTTCATCACCAAGACCCCTCCGGCGGCCCAGCTGATCAAGAAAGCTGCAGGCGTTGCTAAGGGTTCAGGTGTTCCCCACACCCAGAAGGTCGGCTCACTGACCATGGATCAGGTCAAGGAAATCGCCCAGACCAAGATGGAAGACCTCAACGCTAACGACATTGATGCTGCCGCAAAGATCATTGCCGGCACTGCCCGCTCCATGGGTATCACCGTCGAAGGCTAAAACCCTTCCCCCTAGCTCAGGCTAGATACCGAGGCCTCAAAACCTCACCAAGACATATATGTAAGAGCCCACCGGTAGATAGCCGGTTGGCATGTGGCAGAGCCGAGCGCGGCTCATAAGAGACCACACCTGCAAAGGAGAAAAGCAGATGGCAAAGCGCAGCAAAGCGTACCAGGCAGCTGTAGCCAAGATCGAAGCGGACAAGCTCTACGCACCCGCCGAGGCTATTGCAGTAGCAAAGGAAATCGCGGCAGACAAGCCCCACTCAACCGTTGAGGTCGCTCTGCGTCTCGGCGTTGATCCCCGTAAGGCAGACCAGATGGTACGCGGTACCGTCAACCTGCCCAACGGCACCGGTAAGACTGCCCGCGTTGTCGTTATCGCCGCAGGCGAGAAGGCAGAAGCAGCAGAAGCAGCAGGCGCTGACTACGTTGGTTCAGACGAACTGATCGCAAAGATCGCCGGTGGCTGGGTCGACTTCGACGCAGCAGTTGCAACCCCCGACATGATGGGCAAGGTTGGTCGTCTGGGTAAGGTTCTGGGCCCCCGTAACCTCATGCCCAACCCCAAGACTGGTACCGTCACCATGGACGTTGCTAAGGCAGTTGCAGACATCAAGGGCGGTAAGATTGACTTCCGTGTTGACCGCAACTCCAACCTGCACTTCATGATCGGTAAGGCTTCCTTCACCGAGCAGCAGCTGACCGAGAACTTCGAAGCAGCTCTGGAAGAGGTCAACCGCCTCAAGCCCTCATCCTCAAAGGGCCGTTACATCTCTAAGGTCACCATTGCCACCACCTTCGGCCCCGGTGTACCCGTAGACCCCGCAAGCGTAGCCTAAATTTATAGAGACTTTAGGTAGCAAGACAGGTGCCCTGTTCCTCCCTATGAGGGGCAGGGCACCTGTCTTTTACCCTCAGCGGAAGTAAGTAAGTCTGGTTTGTGAGCAAAGAGGCCGGTAGGCTGAAAGCACGGCCAGTGTTAGTTAGAAGGTTGCAAGGAGGCACCTCCCGTGTACCGTGTCGCGTACTTTCCGTACCCTCGCCCCTCCGATGCACCGCGCTATGTGAACCCCACGGCGCTTTACCCAGGCCTGCTCGCTGTGTAAGAGCCAGCAACCCATCACATACACCTTTACCGGTTTGAAGCAGAGTATGAAGGTGATATCCCGCCTGAATACACCATCTGTGCTTATACGAGCAATCGCGAGAATTCAGAACTAGTTGTGAGTATCTCGCTCGAACATGACTTTAACCAGGGGTACCGCGCCGATGCTGAGCCTATCTATAGCTTTGAAGCTGAGACTCATGCCCGGCGGTGGCCCCGGCCCCTGGTTGGGCGAGGCTACTTTACCCGAACCTGTGAAATATCCTGGGGAGAACAGAACCTCGGTCACTGGGCGCACGGGCAGGTGGCGGCTATGATCGAGCACTTAGCCAGTGCGCCCACCAAACAACCGGAGCTCCTTGAACCGGGGCAGGTTGCGGTCTGGAATATCCCAGAGCTACTGCGAAGTGAATTAGCTGTCACCGAGAAAAACTATGAGGGCTACACGCTTCACTGGTTTGCGGTGGAAGCTACACAGGAGTTCGGCTGGTTTGCCTACGCTCCAGGGGCGGATGCAAGGTATCCAGCAGATAGACTTCCAAGCTGTTTAGTACATGTAACACAGCCCCGCGCTGTCTTTGCGTCGGGTGAAGGCACCGAAGCACCACGACTGGTAGGTTATACAGCCGATGCTGATGACAAGGTTCTGAAATGGGGATTGCACCTTAAGCCAACGCTGTGGAATGATTCAGAGCAGGTAGGGCTGGTGCCCGGGCTTACCGGGCGAAAATTACCGGAAGCATACAGGGCATTGGTGGAAGCAGGCGAATTACGTTTCCCCGACGAAAGAATTAGTGTGGAGGGGTTTTCTGATGGACTGTAGCCTCCTTGGACTGAACCGCAATCGCTGGTAGTCCCAGGTCTGTAAACCCTAGAGATAAAGGCAGGATCCGCACTGTGCGGGGCCTGCCTTTCTTTTAGACTTAAGAGCATGACCCCAGTCTCCCTGCGTATAGATGCCCTCACCAAGAGCTTCGGCTCGGAGGCTGTTCTTAACAACTTCAGCCTGAACATACCAATGGGGCAAGTCACCGCACTCATGGGGGCTTCCGGTAGCGGCAAGTCAACCCTGCTGCGCATCATTGCCGGGCTTGAACAAGCCGACACCGGTACCGTCAGCTACGCCGGTGAACCTATCAGTAACGGACAGGTAGGCTTTATCTTCCAAGAGCCAGTGCTCTACCCCCACCTTAATGTCCAAGAGAACATCCTTTTTGCCTACCGGCTAGCTAAGGCCCCCGCCCTAGACCGCGAGCACTTTACCTCCCTGATCGGCACCCTGGGGCTGGGGGAGTACCTGCATAAGAAGCCGAGTCAGCTTTCTGGCGGCCAAGCCCAGCGGGCCGGAATTGCCCGCGCCCTGGTGCGCAAAACCCCCCTGGTGCTTTTTGATGAGCCTCTTTCTAACGTGGATCCCCACCTAGCCCAAGCTATCCGGGCTGATATTCTCACTCTGCACCACCAGCTAGGCTTTACCGGCCTTTATGTGACCCACACACCCGATGAAGCCCTCCAGATGGGCCAGGAAATTGCTGTTATGGAGCAAGGACAACTGGTGCAGACGGGGCCTGCCCGCCAGCTGCTACAGAAGCCCGCAAACCTGCAAGTAGCCCGCCTGCTCAACCCGCTCTATAACGAGCTACCTGCTGAACTGGAGGGGCAGACTATGACGGTCGGCATTTCCGCCCACGGATTTTCACCTCGGTATGAGGCAGGGCAGGGTGCCCTGCCGGTCATACCTCGGAGTGCCTGGGCCTACACCTCAGGAACCCGGGTGGAGGCCTTGATAGCCAGAGATACTGAGCTGAGCACAGCACAAGGGCTTCTGTGCCTGCCCGCAGGTATGGTTATCACCGCTGTTCTGCCCGGTCTGCCCTGGGTAGAGCTGGGAAAAACAATGTACTGGGCAGTTGATGCAGAGAACCTGCACTACTTTTAAGTGATTAAGCCCGCTTAACCTAGAGCACGGCTTGCTTTAAAGTAGCCGGCCGTGGTTAGATGGAGTAACCAAAGACCGCCGGTCTGTGCCTGAACAGGGTACGGTAAGGGCTGATAAGCCACCTGCGTAGGTGCCGAAACAGAAATACTGACCAGAAATTGCTGGAAAGTATTATGCCTCGTTGCCTGCGCATCGAGGCATTTTTTTTATTGGCCTGGCGGGATTAAGAACTGGAAGGAACACCATGGCAACACAGGATAAGATTGCTGCTGTTTCCGAGATCAAGGAACTCCTTGAAACCTCGAACGGCGTAATTCTCACCGAGTACCGTGGTCTCACCGTTGCACAGATGAAGAACCTTCGTCGTGCACTGGGTGCTGAGACCGAGTACGCCGTGGTAAAGAACACTCTGACCGCTATCGCGGCTAAGGAAGCTGGTATCGATGCATTCGATGGTCAGCTCCACGGCCCGAGCGCAATCGCATTCATCAAGGGCGACTTCATTGATGCTGCGAAGGGTCTGCGTGACTTTGCCAAGGCTAACCCCCAGCTGATCGTTAAGAGCGGTTACTTTGAGGGCGAAGCTCTCGACGAAGCTGGTATCAACAAGTTTGCAAACCTCGAATCACGCGAGGTACTTCTTGCCAAGGTCGCAGGTGGCGCAAAGGGCGCAATCGCAAAGGTTGCTCGCACCGTTGACGCTCTGCGTATCAAGCTCGAAGAGCAGGAAGGCGCAGCACCCGAAGCTGAGTAATTGCTTCTGCTGTAGCTAAACAAGAGACTTTTGACCCACCGGGTCACCCGCAAAAAAATTTTCAGCTCGCAGGCCAACAAGAGCCTGCAAGAGATTACAGAAGGAGCCAAACTCATGGCTAAGCTTTCAATCGAAGAACTCATTGAAGCATTCAAGGAACTCTCCCTCGTTGAGGTTTCCGAATTCGTTAAGGCATTCGAAGAAGAATTCGACGTTACTGCTGCTGCTCCCGTAGCTGTTGCCGGTGCTGCCGGTGGCGAAGCTGCAGCTGCTGAAGAGCAGACCGAATTCGACGTTATCCTTGAAGCTGCTGGCGACAAGAAGATCGGCGTTATTAAGGAAGTTCGTGCCCTGACTTCACTGGGTCTGAAGGAAGCTAAGGACCTGGTTGACGGCGCTCCCAAGCCCGTTCTTGAAGGTGTTTCCAAGGAAGACGCAGAGAAGGCTAAGGAAGCTCTCGAAGGCGCTGGCGCAACCGTCACCCTCAAGTAATCTTTCTCAGATTCTTAATCTTTGGCGCAGGGGCGGCACCCACGAAAGTGGGAGCCGCCCCTGCGGCTTTTAAAGCCCAGTCCCTATACTGAGGGCATGGGTAAATACGTTGCACAGCTATTCTGGGGATTACTACTGCTAGCCGGCTTACTTTGGGTGTCTATCCTGTTTTTGCCAGGAACTCCTCTTATCTCCTGGCTGAGTGTACAGCTGCCGCTAGCTCAAGCCATAGCTTTCCCCGCTTTTCTGGCCTGGGTAAGTAGTGGGCTGGCACTGTTTGCGCTGTTTACACTTTCCCGCAAGAAAGTCTCGCGGCTGACCAGGGTGCTTGCTGGCGGGACCGCCCTGGTGATGGGACTTGCCAGCATAACCGCTTTTATGGACCCTTACGGGGCCAAGCGCTACCAGGTCAGGGGGAGATCCGCGATAGCCTGCACAGATACCACCAAATACACTGTCATTACCTATAACGCCCTGGACACACTCACAGAGCAAGATCTCGCGGAACTCTTGGCGCAAAACCCCGATTTTCTTGTACTTCCGGAGGTCTCACCACAGACCCCAGCTCTTGCCGGTGGGGTAGAAGGCTACCAGCTTTTCAACTCCTCAAGCACTGCGGAATTTGTTGCGCCCACACTGGTGCTCGTTAAAGATCCTTTGGGCCGCTACTGCGCTAGTGACATCCCTATGACCTTTGGAGCGCTTTTACTGAAACCTCTTGAAGGTGCTGGGCCATCACTTCTGGCGGTTCACACTGCGCCACCTATACCAACCTATATGAGCAGGTGGCAAGAAGATTTGGAGACTATCGAAGCAGTAGCTACCGCAGGTCAGGTGGACCTTATAGCCGGCGACTTTAACGCCACTTTGCTACACGGTTCCTTGGCCAGCTACGCGGGGCTTGGATCTTTGAAGGGTAAAGACGCGGCTCTATCCGCCGACGCGGTTGAAGGTACCTGGCCTGTTAATGGGATCTTGAACCGGTTTGGGCTAAGGGCTCCTATCGACCATGTTTTAATAAACCAGCCTGACCCCGCCCGCGCTCTCTCTGTGCAAAGTCGGGTTATTGGAGGTTCTGATCATGCAGCTCTTATAGTTCAGCTAGCTCTGTGCCCCTGAGAATAGAGAACCCAGGAACCTGTTGAGGGCTAGCGTCACCGGGTACAAAACCCTAACTTATAAGGACCTCGGCCAAGGAAAACTCCCTTTTCTTAACACCCCATCTTTTCATTGAAGATCCCGACCGGGCTGTAAAGTAAGGGAAGAAAAACAGATACATTCAGGAGTTTAGCGCCATGAACACCCCAGCATATTCCGTCCGTCAAGCTACCGAAGCGGACTACCCAGCCGTAACCCAAACTCTCACCAACGCCTTCAAAGATGACCCGGTGATGAGTGAGGCAGTAGGCGGCAAAGGCCGAGCAGATCTGGTGGCAGCTCTCTTCGACTTCCAGATCCGAACCACCTACGGCCCTAAGGGGCTGATCGACGTTGCCACCGACCGGGAGGGAAAAATCGTGGGGGCGGCCTTGTGGCTCTCACCCCAGGGACAGAAAGGTAACCTGCTGGCCGATATTATGGCCCTGCCGGACTATTACAAGGTGCTGGGGCGCAATTTACTGCGAGCAACCATGACCGAACTTAGGCTCCTGGCCGCCCGCCCCAAATTTGATCACTGGTACCTCTACACTATCGGCGTCCACGAGACAGCCCGCAACCAGGGGGTAGGGGGACTACTGCTTGATTTTCGCCGGGAAAAGCTGGGTGAGTACCCGGCCTACCTGGAAGCTTCAACCTACAGAAATGCCGCTCTATACTCCCGCCACGGTTTTGTAGAACTCTTCAAATTCAAAAGCGGTAAACCTACCCTGGGCATGCTCCACCCGGCCCCCATCAGCCAGCTGGAAAAAGCACAGGCTAAGCCCCAAGGTTCATAAGTCAGCTTAGTGCGCAGAGACAAGTGGAAGATAAGGCACCTGGTAACCTGCCTCAGCCCCCTGGGCAGGGATCAGGGCAAGAGCCTGCGCATAGGCAAAGCTGGTGAGCATGTGGGAGCGGGTTTTTGCAAGCGGGGTAAGCACATGGCCATTGGCCCGTGTATCGAGGGTAACCGGGAGCAACCGGAGTTCTGCTTTCCGATAGCCGGGGATAGCGTCTGCCAGGGTGCCTAGGGGCAGTTCCTGAAGATCTTGCCCGTAGCAACCTGCCACCCAGGCAGGCAGATAAGAGTAGAGGGCGGTGTGAGCCGCAAGCGGGTTGCCCGGTAAGCCCAGAACCAGGGGCGCTGCTGGGTTGGCGGTGTGGGGGAGCCTGGCGGCCAGAGCGGGGTGGCCCGGGCGCACAGAGACTGACTCGAAGAGATAGTTAGCGTCCATCTCTGCCAGGGTACGGCGCAGCCAGTCGGCGCTGGAAGTGGACGAGCCACCGGTCAGCAGGAGCAGGTCGGCCTCGGCGGTGGTGAGCCAGGTAAAGAAGTCCTCCTGGGTATCTACCAGACGGGTGGTGCTGACACAGCGAGCACCAAAGTCTGCAAGAATCTGCGGGAATTGCAGGGAAAAGGCGTCCCGAACCTGACCGGGCTGGGGCAGTCCACTGGTAATGACCTCGTTCCCGGTATAGGCGATAGCTATGCGGGGTTGCTGATACAGAGTCAGCCAATCAAGACCCAGCACGCCAAGGGCGCCGATATGGCGGGCACTGAGCAGAGTCCCGGCCTGTGCTACCTGTGAGCCAGCGGGCAGTTCTTCCCCGGCCCTGCGGATATCTGCCCCGGCTACCGGGTAGGGGCGCTCTGGGGAGAAAGCCCCCGACCGTGGGCTAAGCCTATGGCTGGTAACCAGTGCCTCTTCCTGCCGCAGGACTGCATCGGCCCCCGGCGGGAGTAGGCCGCCAGTCAGAATGGGCCTAGCTTGACCGGGGAGGAGGGGGCTAACCTGCCGGTGGATATTCTCACCCGGTTCAGCCGGGGCTGGCCAGAGAATTTGCCAGGGTGGCGGGCCACTCACCGCAAAACCGTCCATGGCCGATGAATCGTAGTGGGGCACCGGTAAGACCGTGCGCACCGGCTCGGCAAGAACCCGCCCGATGGCCTGCCCCAGGGGTACCCACTCGGTGGGTAGGGGCAGAGCCTGACCGTCGCGGTAAAGGAGGGCACGGGCATGGTTCCAGCTCACAGAATGCACGGGTGGTCCTTTCGATGGCAGTGGCGGACTAAGGGATGTATGGGCTTATGCGGTTCTTATGGGGCTGGGTAGCTATAGCCTGCGGCACGGGCCGCCTCCCAAGTATCAATATCGGTTGCCCAGGCTGCCTCCAGGGGGATTTCTTGCGGTGCGAGCTGTACCAGGAAACGGCGTACTGAGGCATGAGCCGTGTCCCGGTTAAAGGCGGCGGTGAGCGAATCGAGACGGTAGATACCCAGCAGCGGCTGAGTGATGCCCTCTGCTAGCGCCCAGAAGCCCTGTACTTGCAGGGGGGCATGAGCCGCGGCGGCCAAGAGCACAGGCACGGCCTTGTGCGCCCGAGGCAGGTCGCAGGAAAGTAGAAGAACCCAGTGCTGGTGCTGAGCTTCGGGTGCTAGATGCTTAACCAGTTCGCGGGTACCTGCTGTGATTCCAGCGGCGGGCCCGCTAAAAGCAGGGCTTTCACGGGTAATCAGCACTTGGCGGGGTAGAGGCAGAGAATCGGGGCCAACCACCACACGGTAGCTGGCTCCCTGGCAGGCTGAGAGGACGTTCTCTAGCAGGGTCTGGTGGCCGTCCGTGAGCAGGGCCTTAGGGGCTCCACCCAACCGGCTCGAACGCCCACCGGCCAGAATCAGGGCTGAAAAAGAAAGGGCCTGTTCCATGTTTCTTTTACCCGCCAGCAAAAGGAGGTAGAACATCGACCCTGCTTGCGCCCCGAAGGCTGCCCTTTGCGGAGGTAGCCACCCCATCAATCAGGAAAGTGCACTGGGGCAGAATATCGGCTAGGGTCTGACCCGAGGGAGTAGCTCCCGGGTACCGGGTTAGCAGGTAAGCCATAAGGGCTTCTAAGGTGGTTTCTGTTAGCTCAGTGCTCTCTAGGGTCAGCGAGGGAACACCAGCTGCCGCTCGGGCCGCGGCAAAAAAGTTAATCTGCATGGTCAGCCTCCAATGGCACTCATGGAACGATCGGGCTGGGTAAAGTCGGGGGCCTCGAAACCTGCCTGGTCTTTACCGTGCGCCCTGGGCTTGGTCCACATGGCACCCCGCCAGATATTGGCTAGTTCCCGGTCACTTGCACCGCCACGCAGAGCGCCCATAAGATCGGTTTCGGTCAGCGAGAATAGGCAGGAGCGCACCTTACCGTCAGCGGTAATCCGGGTGCGTGTGCAGGCCGAGCAGAAGGGCTCGGTCACTGACGCGATAATACCGACCTGACCCAAGGCCTGCGGCCACAGCTCCGGCAACTGCCCGGTGCTCCCCAGCGGGAAAACGTCCCAGAGCTGGGCGGGGGAAGCTCCCCTGGGCCGACCATGCGGAACCATGTCGTAGTGGGCGGCCAAGCTGTCACGAATCTCATGGGCGGTGATGGTGCCCTCCCTGGTCCAGGAGCGGTCTGCATCCAGGGGCATCTGCTCAATGAAGCGGAGCTGGTAGCCGCCCTCAAGCGCCCAGGCTAGAAGCTGGTGGCCCTGCGCGTCGTTGATGCCGCGCATCAGAACCGCGTTGATTTTGATAGGGCTCAGACCCGCTTGAGCCGCCGCATCAATACCGGCTAGCACGCTGGCTAGCTTATCCCTGCGGGTCAGCTGAGCAAAGGTTTCGGGGCAGATGGTGTCCAGAGAAACATTGACCCTGTTCAGGCCTGCCTCAAGGAGCGCGTCTACTTTCTTATCTAGGCCAATACCGTTGGTGGTTAGAGCGATAGGCAGGTGGGGGTAAGCCGAGCGAATCTGGCGGATAATGTGCGGCAGATCGGCACGAACCAGCGGCTCCCCTCCGGTAAACCGAACTTCCTCAATACCCAGATCTCGCACCCCAACATCAACCAGCCGGAAGATTTCATCGGCGGTTAGAAGGCTGGCTGTAGGGAGCCAGTCAAGACCCTCTGCCGGCATGCAGTAGACACAGCGCAGATTGCACTTATCCATGAGTGAGATGCGCAAATCGGTAGCAACCCTGCCCCAGCGGTCAGCAAGGGGGCCGCTGGCTGGTAGGCCGGAGCCCCGCCCTGCTGGGGGGACTCGCACCGGGATACTTGCCCCCAGGCTAATAGCGTCACTGGTTTGAGAGGACTGGGGCATACCCACACTTCCACAGGTTAATTCGTATTTAAAATGTAATATTTAGGGTATCGAAACCTGAGCTCGAACACCACTCTGCTCTACACTAATCTATAGAAAACAGTCTGCCCAGGCCACCAGGAGTCATAATGCCCCGTATCAGAACCACTATCGGCGTCCTGGCCTGCCTGACCCTGCCTCTGGCAGCCTGCGCCTCATCTTCTGCCCAAATAGAGACGACAGATCACACCGTCACGGTCTTTGCCGCCGCTTCCCTGGGACAAGCCGGTGAAGAACTCATAACCGCCTACCGCACCGAACACCCTGACGTAGAGATTATCGCCACCTACGCAGGCTCGTCCCAACTGGTGACCCAGATGGGGGAAGGAGCCTCCGCTGACCTGCTCATCACAGCAGACACCGCCACCATGAAGACAGCCCAAGCCAACATAGACGCTCTAGCCCAAGCCCGTCCGCAGGTCATTGCAAGCAATAAACTCGTCCTAGCCACAGCCCCGGGCAACCCAGCGAGCGTCGGCTCAGTCAATGATCTTGCCTCACCCGGTGTCATTACCGCCCTCTGCGCACCCCAGGTACCCTGCGGTCGACTGGCCCAGCAAGAACTGGCCCAAACCGATATCACACCGGCAAAATCCACCCAAGAAGCCAACGTCTCAGCCGTTACCACCAAAATCTCAAGCGGCCAAGCCGACGCCGGCTTTATCTACTCCACCGATGCTAAGGCGCTCTCCGCCAGCCAAAACATTACGATTATTGAACTGCCCGGTCTGGAATCCAATAGCTACCCCATGGCCCTCACTGAGGCGGGGCAGGCTAACCCCACAGCCAGAGATTTTGCCAGCTGGCTGACCGAATCAGAACAGGCTAGCGCCATTCTTGCCCACTACGGCTTCAACCCCGCCTAAACTAGATTCCATGAGCAAAAACAGGGACACCTCCGCAAGAGGTCGAGCAAAGCTCTTTACCTCGGTACCAGCTCATGCGGCTCTACCAGCCCTTGCAGTACTTGCGCTCATCCTGGGCCCGCTCCTTGCCCTACTCACCAGAATCCCCTGGCGGCAGTTACCCCAGTTACTCAACGACCCCGGAGTACTTGAAGCCACCTGTCTCTCAACACTCACCGCCCTGGGGGCCACCGTTATCTGCGCCCTCCTGGGAACTCCTACTTCGCTGGTGCTGTCAACCGTTCTTGAACGAACCCGCGCCCTACCCCTGACCTGGGTGCTTTACGGGCTGATTTACGCCCCCATTATCTTCTCACCGGTTGTCTCGGGCCTGGCGCTACTCTTCCTCTGGGGCAGACGGGGGCTGGTTGGTAGCTGGCTCGAAACCGCAGGTCTATCTGTGGGCTACACCCCGCTGGCCGTCCTGCTGGCCCAAATCTTTGTGGCCCTGCCCTTCTTTATCGCCACCACCGTCACCACCCTCAGAGCACTACCCGTGGAATATGAAGAAATCGCCAGGCTTGAAGGAGCCAGCCCTGCCGAAGTCACCAGCCGGGTTCTCCTGCCGCTGGCCGCCCCGGGCCTGCTCACAGCCGCCGTCCTCAGCTTTGCCCGGGCCTTGGGAGAATACGGTGCCACCGTCACCTTCGCCGGTAACGTGGCGGGCTCCACCCGTACCATCCCCCTAGCTATCGAGCTGGCGCTCAGCTCCAACGACATGACCCAAGCCCTGGGCGGGGCGCTCATGCTCATTGCCCTCTACCTGATGATTCTGGCCGCCTTAGGCTGTGCCCTGTGGCTTCGCAGACTGAAAGGAAGGCTTCGCCCGTGACCACCCACCTGCCCAGCTCCCTGCCAGACCGTGCCCCTATCGCTCCGGGCGACTACGCCCAGGCGGTCAGCGATCTGCTGGTCACCAGGCTGCACCGGCGCACCGAAAGCCTACCGCTGGATCAATGCCTAGGTCGTCAGCTTGCCAGCGATCTGCAGGCCCTTTACCCCGCGCCCTCCTTCGCCAACTCCCAGATGGACGGCTACGCCCTGACCGCACAGGCCGGTGGGCAAGCTAACCGAACCTTTAGAGTGGGGCAGGACATTGCCGCCGGTTCTGCACCGAAAAACCTAGAAATCAACGACAGTATTGCCTACCCCATCATGACCGGCGCACCCCTGCCCCAAGGCTATGAGACTGTGGTTCCTGTGGAACAAAGCCGCCCCCTCAGCGGACCGGGCGATGATGCCGGCTTTGCCGCTCAGGGGGAGTTTGTGGAACTTGCCCCCGCCCCACCGGGGCAGTTTGTGCGCAGTACCGGCGAGGACATTAAAGCCGGTGACCTACTGGCACCTGCCGGGAGCACCGTGACTCCGGCGCTCGCAGGAGCTTTAGCAGCCCAGGGCATAGAGAAAGTAGAGATTTACTCCCCGCCCCGGCTCTTAGTCGTCACCGGCGGTGATGAGCTGACTAACGGGGGCACCCGGCTGCAGGCTGGCCGTATTTTTGATGCCAACGGACCTATGCTGCAGGCCCTTGCCCAGGAGGATGGATGCCAGGTGCGGCGGGTATCGTCCACCGATGCAGTGGAGAGCTTTATCAACCTTCTGGTGGGGGAGCTGGCCCGTCAAAAGCCTGACCTGGTGGTAACCAGCGGCGGGATTAGCCACGGCAAATACGAGGTCATTCGCCGGGCCTTAACACACCTGGCCGAGCGCTCACCCGAGGGAGTTGGCGTCACCGACTGCTGGTTTGGTCATGTCAGCCAACAGCCTGCAGGCCCCCAAGGGCTCGCCCTGCTGGAAACAGCGGGCCTCACCGTCCCGGTGCTCTGCCTACCCGGTAACCCCGTGAGCACCCTGATTTCTTATCACCTCCTTATTCGCCCCGTCCTGGGCAGGCTCAAAGGCCGGGAACCCGAACGCACAGTAGGCCGGTTGGTGCTGGGAGAGCGCATACAGGCTCCTGCCCAGAAGACCCAGTTCTTGCGCGCACGCTTACGCTACCTGGTGACCGAGGGCGGAGCACGGCAGGCTCTGGTCGAACCGGATACGGCCACCGGTTCGCACCTGCTCCACCGCGCGGCTCAAGCTAATGCCCTGATTGAGTTGGAACCCGGCGTGACCTATAAGGGGGGAGAGACCGTGCGCTACTACCAGCTCTGAGCAACAAAAACCAATACCGTATAATAGATACCTATTTATTGCTGTCGTCATCATCGGCAGAACCCAAGGACGCTATGACCCACACCAATAACCTAACCCACCTGAGAGCTGACGGCACCGCCCACATGGTCGATGTCACCGGTAAAGATAGCACCACCCGCACCGCTATTGCCGAGGGCTACCTGATAACCCGGCCCGATGTTATCGACAAAATCTACGGTGCCGACCTACCCAAGGGCGATGCCCTGCCCTTGGCCCGGGTTGCAGGCATTATGGCGGCTAAAAAAACTTCCGATATTATCCCCCTCTGCCACCCCCTACCCCTGGGTAAAATCACCCTGGACTTTGAACGGTTGGAGGACCGGATCCGTCTTGAGGCACTGGTTAAAACCCGCGGGGTCACCGGGGTTGAGATGGAGGCCCTGACTGCCGTCAGCGGCGCTGCCCTGACACTCTATGACATGGTCAAAGCAGTCGATAAGCAGGCCCTTATCAGCGGTATCCGTGTGCTTGGGAAGAGCGGCGGTAAGTCCGGTGACTGGACGGTTGCAGGCCAATCGCCCGCCGCCCACAAGGGGGCAAAGAATGATGAGTAAGGCCTACACCCTGCCGAGCGACTCCACCGGTTTGGTGATTGTGGCCTCCACCCGCGCCGCCCGCGGTATCTACACCGATGAATCCGGCCCCCTGGCCGTTGACTGGTTGCGCCAGATGGGCTTTGAAACCCCTGCCCCCGTGGTGGTGGCCGATGCTGATTTCGGCCCCTACTTTGATGAGCTGGTCAAGGCTGGGAACCTGCCCACCTTTATCCTGACCAGCGGTGGCACCGGCCTGAACAGTGACGATATGACCGTAGAGGCTGTACGCCCCCACCTAGAAAAAGAAGTACCCGGCATCATGCAGGCATTCTGGGCGCAGGGGCTTCAGAACACACCAGCGGCGGTGCTCTCGCGCGGGGTGGCCGGTGTGATCGGGCGTAGCTTCATCATGACCCTGCCCGGGTCCAAGGGCGGGGTGCGCGACGGCTGTACGGTACTCACCCCGCTTATCTCCCATATCTGCCGCCAGCTTGAGGACTATCATGACCACTAAAGACGCTCAGAATGCCCAGCTTGATGCTTCGACGGCTAACCCCTATGCAGGCAAACCGCTAGAACCTACCGAATCGCAGGTGGTGTTCACTGCCGTGACCGAGGAGCCCCTGGAACCGCTCCTGGTAGAGGCCAAGGCGGCCACCATGACAGCTGCCATGGGTGCCCTGGTGGTCTTTGACGGTATAGTGCGCGACCACGACCACGGGCAGGCTGTCCGTGCCCTGTCCTACAGTGCCCACCCGCAGGCCGCTGACTTTTTGGCAGATGTCCTTGCGGCGGTAGCACAGGAGATTCCGGGGATCCGGCTCTGGGCCGCCCACCGAGTGGGCCCTATCCCTATCGGGCAGTCAGCCTTGACTGTGCTGGCGGCCGCTGCCCACCGGGGGGCCGCATTTACCGCCTGTTCCCTGGCCGCTGACCGCATCAAAGCTCAGGTGCCCATCTGGAAAGAACAGGAACTAACCGACGGATCAGTGCAGTGGGTGGGTATAGACACCCCCGCCCGGTAGCCGGAAGGAAAAACGCATGATCTCACCCGAACTCCCGCCCCTTGCCTACCGCCTCTACGGGAGGCAGATGATCCTACCCGAGCTGGGGCAGGCAGGCCAGGAAAAGCTCAGCCGGGCTCATGTTGCCGTCATTGGTGCGGGCGGTTTGGGCTCCCCGGCCCTGCTGTATTTGGCTGGCGCGGGGATTGGCCGTATTACGGTGCTCGATGATGATGCGGTTGAGCTGTCGAACCTGCACCGTCAGGTTATTCATTCCTACGCGCGGGTGGGTAGCTCGAAAGCTGATTCGGCGGCCCAGACCCTGCGTGAACTCAACCCTCTGGTGCAGGTTGACTCCCTCAAAGTGCGGCTAAGTGATGAGAACGCCGCTGATCTGCTGGCTGATGTTGATGTTCTGGTGGACGGTAGCGATAATTTCCCAACCCGCTACACAGCCTCTCGTGCGGCGGCCCACCTGGGCATCCCCCACGTCTGGGGCGCTATTTTGGGCTTTGATGCTCAGATGAGTGTTTTCTGGGCGGGTCGCGGCCCCCGCTATGAGGACCTCTACCCGGCAGAACCTGATCCGGGATCGGTGCCTAACTGTGCAAGAGCCGGTGTAATAGGTGCCCTGGCTGGGGTGGTGGGCACAGCTATGGCCCTTGAAACGGTCAAGCTCCTTGCCGGTATCGGGCAACCCCTGCTGGGCCAGGTGGGCTACTACAGCGGGCTCACCGGCAGGTGGGAATACATTCCGCTGCTTGCCTCTCGGGCGTATTCAGGTTCTAGTGCTCAGACTTCCCAGCCTCTTTCTGCCACCGGGCCGGTGGGGGAGGCCGCCAAGAACTCCGCGCTTAATACAGGCCCGCACCAGCTCCCTGAGCCGGACGGTGCCGAGCCTGACCAGTACGGCCTTGAGGTTACCTGGTCAGATATCAGCGGCTCCCCTTATTTTGCCGATGTGCCGCTCCTTGATGTGCGCGAACCCCACGAGCATAGGGCGCTGGCTGTGCCCGGGAGCTTTAACCTACCCCTGTCTCTTATTGAGCAAGCTGGGCAGGACACCAGCCTGCAACCGACGATTGATGCTATTTTGCCCAGCCGCCAGGGCCGCTATGCCCTCTACTGTGCCACCGGAGTGCGCTCCCTCAAGGCGCTTAAGCTGCTGACGGCCGCAGGTTTTAGTGACCTCTACAGCATAGAGGGTGGCCTGGACGCCTGGCTGAGTGCTGGGGGCTCGGAATAAAAAAAGGGGTGCGGCGCCCCTCTCAAAGCTGTTGATAGACCCAGGCCAATAGGCCGTTTTCTGCTGGGTAGCGGAGGGTAATTAGCACACATTTTTATTCGGTATTTTTTATGCGAGTTATTGGGTAAACTAAAACTCATGACTCAGCAGGCATCACACACAGCAGGCCCTGACGGGCCGATGACCGATAAGCTCATCAAATTCGGCAAGTTCTTTACCAAGTGGGACGAAACCGACGACGGCCGCGCCGCCTTCCTCACCGGTGGCCGCTCCGGTGACGTTTTCTACCGCAACCGCTGGAGCCACGACAAGGTAGTCCGCTCCACCCACGGTGTCAACTGCACCGGCTCCTGCTCCTGGCAGGTCTTCGTCAAAGACGGTGTGATTACCTGGGAAGCCCAGGCAACCGACTATCCCACAGTCGGCCCCGACCGCCCCGAATACGAACCGCGCGGCTGCCCCCGTGGCGCGGCTTTCTCCTGGTACACCTACTCGCCCACCCGCGTGAAGTACCCCTACATTCGCGGTGTACTCCTGGAAATGTACCGCGAGGCTCGCACCCGCCTGGGGGATCCCGTTGAAGCCTGGGCCTCCATTGTCTCGGATCCGGACAAGCGTCGTGCCTACACCTGCGCGCGCGGTAAGGGCGGCCTGGTGCGCGGTAGCTGGGCAGAAGCCCTAGAAATGGTGGCCGCCGCCCAGATTCACACCATTAGGACCTACGGCCCTGACCGTAACATCGGCTTCTCGCCCATTCCGGCTAAGTCCATGGTGTCCCACGCCTCCGGTGCCCGCTACATCGAGCTCATGGGCGGTGTGATGACCAGCTTCTACGACTGGTACGCAGACCTGCCCGTAGCATCACCCCAGGTCTTTGGTGACCAGACTGATGTGCGGGAGTCCGGCGACTGGTGGGACGCTACCTACCTGATGATGTGGGGCTCCAACATTCCGGTGACCCGCACCCCCGATGCCCACTGGATGGCCGAGGTTCGCTACCGTGGCACCAAGGTTGTCTCTGTCTCCCCGGACTACGCCGACAACACCAAGTTTGCCGACGAATGGCTCCCCGCCCAGCCCGGCACCGATGCCGCCCTGGCTATGGCCATGGGCCACGTCATTCTCAAAGAGAACTTTGTGGACCAGCGGGTGGAGTTCTTTGAGGACTACACCAGCACCTACACCGACTTTCCCTTCTTGGTGACCCTAGAAACCCGTGAAGATGGTAGCAAGGTTCCCTCCAAGTTCCTGACCGCCGCTGACCTGGCCGCTCACCGTCATGCTGCCGATGCCGCCTTCAAGACCGTCCTCTTCAACCGTGAAACCGGCGAGGTTGTGGTGCCCAACGGTTCTATGGGTTACCGCTACAACGCTCAGGACGAGGGTAAGTGGAACCTTGACCTAGAGGGGGTAAGGCCGGCGCTCTCTATCCTAGATTTGCCCCAAGCTACCCTGACCAGTGCCGCTGAGCTTAAGCTCCCCGCTTTTGATGAGCCCTCAGGCCGAGGCAAGGTCGTGACCCGTGGCGTTCCCACCATTATTGTTGAGGGCCACGAAGTTACCACCGTCTTCGACCTGATGCTGGCCCAGTACGGGGTGGGCCGCCCCTGCTTGCCCGGTCACTGGGCAGAGAACTTCGAGGACGCAGAGACCCAGTACACTCCTGCCTGGCAGGAGGCTATTACCTCGGTACCCGCCGATGCTGTGATTCGTACTGCCCGTCAGTTCGCCCAGAACTCCATTGATTCAGGCGGTCGTACCATGATTATCATGGGCGCCGGTATCTGCCAGTGGTACCACGGTGATACCACCTACCGCTCCATCTTGGCCCTGCTGATGATGTGCGGTGCCGAGGGACGTAACGGTGGTGGCTGGGCCCACTACGTTGGCCAGGAGAAAGCCCGCCCGATTACCGGCTGGGCACACATGGCTAACGCCCTGGACTGGTACCGCCCGCCGCGTACCCAGGCTGGCACCAGCTTCTGGTATATGCACACCGACCAGTTCCGTCAGGACGGATACTCTGCTGATTCGCTTCAGTCACCGCTGGCCAAGGGCGAACTGGCCGGCGTACATACCGCTGACCTCTTGGCCCGCGCCGTGCGCATGGGCTGGACTCCTTTCTACCCGCAGTTCCCCGAGAACTCCCTGGATTTGGCTGATAAGGGTGCAGAAGCAACGGAGGCCGGTACCGCCCAGTCACCCGCTGACTACGTAGCCCAGCGCCTGAACTCCGGGGATCTGGAGTTCTCCGTTGAAGACGCCGACGCACCGGCTAACTGGCCCCGCACCCTCATGCTCTGGCGTAATAACCTACTGGGTTCATCGGCTAAGGGTGAGCAGTACTTCCTGCGCCACCTGCTGGGTAATGAGAACGCCAAGATCAGCAAGGACGCCGAGAACCGCCCCGATGAGGTACGTTGGCAGGACGATGCACCGGTGGGCAAACTGGACCTGCTGGTCACCACCGACTTCCGCATGACCTCCTCGACCCTGTCCTCGGATGTCGTATTCCCTGCCGCTACCTGGTACGAGAAACACGATATTTCCTCGACCGATATGCACCCCTACATTCACGCTTTCTCACCGGCAATTAACCCGCCTTGGGAAACCAAGACCGACCACCAGATTTTCAAGGAACTGGCCTACGTCTTTTCCAAGCTGGCTAAGAAGCATCTGGGGGTGCGTAAGGACCTGGTCTCTGTGCCTCTGCAGCACGATACCCCCGGCCAGATTGCCCAGCCCGGTGGTCACGCCCCGGACTGGAAGAACCAGAAGATCCAGGGCATTCCGGGCAAGAATATGCCGGTCTTTACTGTGGTGGAACGTGACTACCCAGCTCTCTATGACATGTACACCTCGGTGGGGCCCCTGCTCTCCAAACTGGGAACCACCACCAAGTTCGTGACCGTCGATGTAAACGACGAGCTGGCAACCCTAGCCCAAGAACACGGCGTGATGGGCAGCGGTAAGGGCGCGGGTCTTCCCGCCCTAGATACCGACGTCAAGCTGGCCGACACCATCTTGGCACTCTCGGGTACCTCCAACGGCCCGGTTGCCCTTAAGGGCTTCAAAGCCCTGGAGCAACGGGTAGGCAAAAAGATGCACCACCTGGCCGAGGGCAACGAAGAGAAGCGCATCCGCTTCCGCGACACCCAGGACCGCCCGGTTCCCGTCTTCACCTCACCCGAATGGTCAGGTTCAGAAACAGGTGGCCGCCGCTACGCGCCCTTCACCCTGAACATTGAGCAGCTCAAGCCCTTCCACACCCTGACCGGTCGTATGCACTTCTTCCTGGATCACGACTGGATGAGCGAGATGGGGGAGCAGCTCCCGGTCTACCGCCCCCCGCTAGATATGCACAACCTCTTTGGCGAGCCCGAGCTGGGCGAGACCGGCGACCTCTCCGTTGCCGTCCGCTACGTCACCGTCCACAACAAGTGGGCTATCCACTCCTCCTACCACGACAACCTCTACATGCAGACGCTCTCACGCGGTGGCACCCACGCCTGGATGAGCCCTCAGGATGCAGCAAAGATTGGCGTGAAAGATCACGACTGGATTGAGTGCGAGAACACCAACGGTGTCTTTGTGGGCCGTGCGGTGGTTTCCCACCGTATGCCCGAAGGCGTTGTCTACGTGCACCACGCCCAGGAACGCCTGGTCAACGTGCCCAAGGCCGAGCGCACCGGCAAGCGCGGTGGTATCCATAACTCGGTCACCCGCATCATGGTTAAACCCACCCACATTATCGGTGGCTACGCCCACCAGTCCTATGCCTTCAATTACCTGGGACCTACCGGTAACCAGCGAGATATTGTTTCCAGAATCCGCCGCCGCAAGCAGGAGGTAACCTACTAATGCGCGTTATGGCCCAAGTATCAATGATTATGGCGCTCGATAAGTGCCTGGGCTGCCACACCTGCTCCGTGACCTGTAAGCAGGCATGGACCAACAGGGCTGGCACCGAGTACGTGTGGTTCAACAACGTTGAAACCCGCCCCGGCCAGGGCTACCCCCGCCGCTACGAAGACCAGGAGAAGTGGAAGGGCGGCTGGGTTCTCAACAAGCGCGGCCGTCTAGAACTCAAGAGCGGTAACCGCTTCAAGAAGCTTTTTACCCTCTTTGC
Organism: Rothia sp. P5766; assembly: GCF_048513555.1. Classification (NCBI taxonomy): domain Bacteria; kingdom Bacillati; phylum Actinomycetota; class Actinomycetes; order Micrococcales; family Micrococcaceae; genus Rothia; species Rothia sp. P5766. The sequence goes on from NZ_JBLXXS010000008.1 coordinate 70,806, forward strand.
TTCACCGGTCCAGCCCGAGCTCTCGGACTACTACGAGCCCTGGACCTACGACTACGAGAACCTGACCAGCGCACCGCTGGGCGATGATTTCCCCACCGCCCGCCCCAAGTCACTGATTACCGGTGAGGACACCTCCATCGAGTGGGGCCCCAACTGGGACGATAACCTGGGCGGCGCGACCGAAAACGGCCACCTGGACCCCCTGGTTGAGAAGGTGCGCCAGCAGTCAGAAGAGAAGATCAAGTTCGAGTTCGAACGCACCTTCATGTTCTACCTGCCCCGCATTTGCGAGCACTGCCTCAACCCTTCCTGCATGGCATCCTGCCCCTCCGGCGCTATCTACAAGCGCGAGGAGGATGGCATCGTGCTGGTGGACCAGAACCAGTGTCGTGGCTGGCGTCAGTGCATCACCGGCTGCCCCTACAAGAAGATTTACTTCAACCATAAGAGCGGTAAAGCCGAAAAATGTACCTTCTGCTACCCCCGTATCGAGCACGGTATCCCCACCGTCTGCGCCGAAACCTGCGTGGGCCGCATGCGCTACATCGGCATTTTCCTCTACGACGCTGACCGGGTCACCGAGGCCGCCAGCGTTCCCGATGAAAAGCAGCTCTACCAGGCACAGCTGGATATCATGCTTGACCCCTTCGACCCTGAGGTAATCCGCGAGGCCGCCAAACAGGGTATCCCCGACTCCTGGATGACAGCTGCCCAGAAGTCACCGGTCTACAAGCTGGCTAAGGAATGGAAGATCGCCCTTCCTCTGCACCCCGAATACCGCACCATGCCCATGGTCTGGTATGTCCCGCCGCTCTCACCCATCATCGACCTGCTCCAGGAGCAGGGTCACGATGCCGAGAGCAAGGCCAACCTCTTTGGTGCTATCGATGCCCTGCGTATTCCCGTGGAATACTTAGCCGAGCTCTTCACCGCCGGGGACACCACCATCGTGGTCAATGTGCTCAAGAAGCTGGCCGCTATGCGTGCCTACATGCGTGACATCACCTTAGGTGGGGTTGGCAAGGAGGACATCGCCCAGGCAGTGGGCATGACCGGTGCCCAAATGTACGAGATGTACCGTCTCATGGCTATCTCCAAGTACGAGGAACGCTACGTCATTCCTCCAGCTCACCTGGAAGATGCCCACAACCTGGAAGAAATCGGTTGCTCCCTGGATACCGACGGCGGCCCCGGCATGCTCTACGACAGCGCCTTCACCGACCCCGGTGACCGCCCGGTTCCCGTATCGGCCGGCAGCTACGCCAACGCCCAACGTGCCGACGGCAAAGTCGATATCTTCCTCTGGGACGGCAAAACCCGCCCCGACTCCCTCTTCCCCGATACCTCCGGTAGTAAGAAGGTCTAGGTATGGCTGGTTTTTTCTCCAAGCTCATCCAAGGGACCCCGGCTGAGGCGGAACCCGAGCTACCTGCATCGGGTGACCCCTTTGACATGGACTGGGGCAGCGGTGCCCCTGAGGACGCCGTAATCTACCAGGTCACCTCCGTGCTCATGCGTTACCCCTGCCAAGAGACTCAGGCCCTACTACCTGAACTCAGCCAACTCGCCGCTGAAACCGGCAATACCGACCTTCTAGAAGGTGTTGCCGCCATCAGCCGCTGGTACCAAGAGCACAGCCTGGAAGAAATTCAGGCCGAGTATGTGCAGGAATATGACCTCTCTCGCCGCCACGCCTTCCACCTGTCCTATTGGACCGAAGGTGACACCCGGCGGCGCGGTGAGGCTCTCACCCGCTTCAAACAGATGTACCGGGACTCCGGCATGGTCACCACCCTGCACGGGGAACTACCCGACTACCTGCCCATGGTCCTTGAGTTCACCGCCCTGGTCAACGCCAGGGCGGGGCGGGCCGCCCTCCAGGCCTACAGACCCTCCCTGGAACTGCTGCGCCTAGCCCTACGCGATGACAAGCTGCCCTACCACCGGCTGATTGAAGCTGTTTGCCACACCCTGCCTGGAGTTTCACCCCAAACCCAGGAGGAAGTACAAAAACTCGTCACCGCAGGGCCACCGGCAGAGAGCGTAGGCCTCTCCCTAGCACCGGGTGACCCCCGCCTGCTACCTCTTCTTCTGCCCCACGAGCAAACCCCCGGAGCGAAGATCGGTGCGGACAAAAACACCGCCCCACCCAGTCTCGCCCCCGCTATGCCCCACACACAGAACGGAGCACACCAGTGAACGCCCTTGATTTCTTCCTCTGGGGGATCTTCCCGTACATCACCCTAGCCACCGTGATCGGCGGCACCATCTGGCGTTACAAGACCGACCAGTTCGGCTGGACCACCCGCTCATCACAGATGTACGAGTCCAAACTTCTACGCATCGCCTCACCCATGTTCCACTACGGAATCCTCGTGGTCCTGGTAGGTCACATCGTGGGCCTGATTATTCCCAAGTCCTGGACCGATACCGTAGGCATCTCAGAGCACTTCTACCACCTCAACGCTCTCATCCTTGGCTCAGTGGCAGCGGTCGCCACTCTCATTGGCCTCTTCGCCATGATCTACCGCCGCCGCACCAGCGCAACCGTCTTCCGGGCCACCACCTGGAACGACAAAATGATGTATGTTGCCCTCACCAGCGCTATCGTCCTCGGATCAGTTGCCACCCTCTTCAACGCCATGGAAATCGAAGGTCACCACAACTACCGCGAAACCGTCTCCGTCTGGTTCCGCTCCCTCTTCTACTTCCAACCCAACGTCGAAGCCATGGCCAGCGCCACCACCTCCTTCCACATCCACGTGGTTGTCGCCATGATCCTCTTTTGCCTCTGGCCCTTCACCCGCCTGGTCCATGCCTTCACCGCACCCCTGCACTACATCTTCCGGCCCTACATCGTCTACCGCTCCCGCGGCAAACGCAACTACCAGCGCGGCTGGTCACCGGTAGGAACCGCAGACTCTGTCAACAAAGACGCTCGCGCCGTCGAACGGCAGAACCACCACCACTAAAGAAAGGCACGGGGATTCCCCTTAGCCGGCTATCCTTCTTGCCCCTGGCCCGGGGCTCGTCGCAATTCATTCCAGCCCCAGCCAGCCGGTTGCAGGGAATCCCCGCCCCATTGAGACAGATCACCTGCTTCAAAGACTGATACTAAGGAAAACACTATGTCTACAAGAGCTCTTGCTGCAAAAGACCCACAGCTAGCTGGCCAGTTCAAGTACGTCATTATGGCGGCGCTCGCCTCCATGATCGGCTTCTGGGGTTGGACCATGATTGGCCCCCTGGCCAAGTACTACACCCAAGAATATGGCCTGACCGAAGGCCAGCGCTCCCTGCTGATCGCAACTCCCGTCATCGTAGGTTCTGTTGCCCGCATCCCGGTAGGTGCCCTCACCGACCGATTTGGTGGGCGGATCATGTTTACCATCATGCTTACCCTCACCGGTTCCATGGTCTTCATCACCGGTTTAGTTGGACAAACCGGTAACTTCACCCTGCTGCTGGTCACCGCCTTCTTCCTGGGCATCGGGGGCGCTATCTTTGCTGTTGGAATCCCTTTCTCAGCCGCCTGGTTTGAACCCCACCGCAAGGGTCTAGCAACGGGTATCTTCGGTATGGGTATGGTCGGTACAGCCTGCGCGGCCTTTTTCAACCCTCGCATGCTCAAAGCCTTCGGTTATTTCCCAACCCATGTCATTATGGCCTGTGTAGCCCTGGCCTATGCAGCAGTGGTCTGGCTGGTTATCCGTGATTCACCGGTTATGAAGGCCCGCACCCCTCAACCAATGCTGCCCAAGATCCTTGCTGTCTCCAAGGAACTCATCACCTGGCAGCTCTGCTTTATCTACGCTGTAGTCTTTGGGGCCTTCGTTGCCTTCTCCAACTTCCTCTCCACCTACATGCAAAACGTCTACGGCTACGAAGCCGTTGCAGGTGGTAGCTTCGCAGCCCTCTTCGCCGTCTGCGCCGTGCTTGCCCGGCCCTGCGGTGGCGTAGCGGCAGATAAGTTCGGGGGCAAGCTCACCACCTTGATAGCCTTCTTAGCTATGGCTGTTCTAGCCGTACTGATCTCCTTTGAACCTGCCAGTACCGCAGCCAATACCTTGCTACACGTGCTGATGGCTATCTTTGTGGGCTTTGGCACCGGCACCATCTATGGCTGGCTGGGTAAGGTTGTTAAGCCTCAAGAAACCGGTACTGTATCGGGCCTTGTTTCTGCCGCTGGTGGTTTGGGCGGTTATTTCCCTCCGCTGATTATGGGGGCCGCCTACACATCAACCGGCCACTACTCCTGGGGCCTTCTTGCCCTCTCTGCTGCCTGCCTGGTTTCTCTGGCTATCTCACTCTGGATGAAGTCAGATAAAAAAGCCTAAACTCCAGTTTTTATCCACTGTGAACACCGCTTCTGCTACGGGCAGGGGCGGTGTTTGGCTTAATCGTTGAGACTCTTCAAACCAGTTCTGTGCCCCTATCTGGTACCCCAGTATGGTACCCCTGTGTAATGTGTGGCACAATAAGGGTTGATAAACTAAAACGTCGCTAATAACTGGCGCGGGAGAGACCGGATACCCGGCGGTTGAGGGACCGCCAGGCCGGCGCCGAAGGAGCAAACCCTCCCCGGGAAACTCTCAGGCACACGTACCGCTCAGCTAAGGCAACTCTGGAGAGGGGCGTCAAACCCCCACCGAAGGGGCAAAATTCGCACCCGCTTTCCAGGCGTGAAAGGAAAGCCGCGAACCAAAACTCTCAGGTTGTAACAGAGCGGGGAGGACACCGTCTACAGGGCACCCTGTAGGCAGGTTTAACTTTTACCTTGGAGAGTTACCATGTCCTTCCTTGACCGCCACCTTGGGCCCCGTTCCGCTGACCAGGAAAGCATGCTTTCCGTCCTCGGCTACGAGTCCCTGAGCGACCTCATCAACGAGGTCATCCCCGCCAACATCCGCCTGGCCGATGACCTTAACCTGCCTGCACCCCTGAGCGAGCACCAAGCCCAGCAAAAAATTGCCTCCTACGCTGCCCTTAACCAGGTCAAGCACCAGATGATTGGAGCAGGCTACTACGATGCCATCACCCCCGCAGTCATCCGCCGCAACATCCTAGAAAACCCCGGCTGGTATACCTCCTACACCCCTTACCAGCCTGAAATCTCTCAGGGCCGCCTAGAAGCCCTCCTCAACTTCCAGAACACGGTCATGGAATTGACCGGCCTGCCTATCGCCAACGCCTCCCTGCTCGATGAAGCAACCGCAGTCGCCGAAGCCGCCGTCATGATGCAGCGAGCCAACCGCAAGGTCAAAAACGGCTTCTTCGCCATCGACTCCCGCGCCCTGCCCCAAACCCTGGCCGTGGTACGCGGCCGCGCCGAAGCCCTGGGCATTGACTTCGTTATTACCGACTTTGAAAAGGGCCTGCCCGAGGGCGACCTCTACGGCATCATCATCTCTAACCCGGGCCAGGACGGCCAGGTCCGAGACATCGCCCCGCTCATCCAGGCCGCCAAAGAACGCGGTGCCCTAGTCACCGTCATCGCTGACCTGTTAGCCCAGACCCTGCTGGTTGCACCCGGTCACCAGGGGGCCGATATCGCTGTTGGCTCCTCCCAGCGTTTCGGTCTGCCTTTCTGGTACGGTGGCCCCCATGCCGCTTTCATGGCCGTCACCAAAGGTCTGGAACGCAACCTGCCCGGTCGTCTGGTCGGTGTCTCCAAGGATGCCTTCGGTAAGCCCGCCTACCGCCTGGCCCTGCAAACCCGCGAACAGCATATCCGCCGCGAAAAGGCCACCTCCAACATCTGTACTGCCCAGGCCCTGCTAGCTATTGCCGCAGGTGCCTACGCCGTCTATCACGGCCCCGAAGGTCTGCGCGCCATTGCCACCTGCCTGCACGATAAGGCGGCACGGGTCGCTGAAGCTCTGGCCCAGGTAGGCCTGCGCCCGGTCCACGAGACTTTCTTTGACACCGTAGCCTTTGAGGCCCCCGGGCAGGCCGACCAGCTGGTAGATAAAGCTCTGGAAGCCGGAATCAACATCCGCCGCCTCTCCGCTGACCGCATCTCCATTTCGGTGGGCGAATCCCACAGCGAGCAGGTACTCCAAGACCTGGTCACTGCCCTGGGCGGCACCCTGGGGGAGAGCGATGCCTACGAGATTCCTGAAACCCTCTTGCGCACCGATGAGTACATGACTCACCCGGTCTTCCACCTCTACCGGTCAGAGACCTCCATGATGCGTTACCTGCGTTCTTTGGCTGATAAGGACCTGGCCCTGGACCGCACCATGATTCCGCTGGGTTCCTGCACTATGAAGCTCAACGCGGCCTCCGAGATGGAACCCATCTCCTGGCCTGAATTTGCCGGAATCCACCCCAACGTACCCGCTGACCAGGCCGCCGGCTGGAAGGCCCTGATTGAGGAACTCTCCGCCTGGCTCCTTGAGATTACCGGCTACGACGCTATCTCCCTGCAGCCTAACTCCGGGGCATCGGGTGAGTACGCCGGTCTACGCGCTATCCGCGCCTATCACGAAGCCAGGGGCGACACCCAGCGCACCGTGGTCCTGATCCCTATGAGCGCCCACGGCACCAACGCTGCCTCCGCCGCCTTAGCCGGTCTGAGCGTAGCCGGTGTTGCCACCGCACCCGATGGCTCCATTGACGTAGAGGACCTCAAAGCCAAGATCGCCAAGTACGGCGATACCATTGCGGGCATCATGATTACCTACCCCTCCACCCACGGTGTCTTCGAGGAGCAGGTTGTTGAGGTCTGCCAGCTGGTCCACCAGGCCGGGGGACAGGTCTATGTGGACGGCGCTAACCTGAATGCCCAGATGGGACTTGCCCAGCCCGGTAAGTTCGGCGGGGATGTCTCGCATCTGAACCTGCATAAGACCTTCGCTATCCCTCACGGTGGTGGCGGCCCCGGAGTTGGACCGGTTGCGGTGGGTGCCCACCTGCAGAAGTACCTGCCCGGTAACGGTTACCAAGCCGATGAGCAGGGCAAGCTAACCCAGGCACCCCTGCCCATTTCCCAGGCCATGTTCGGTTCAGCCGGTGTGCTACCTATCTCCTGGATGTACATTGCCATGACCGGAGCCGATGGTTTGCGCGCCTGCTCCGAGGTAGCTATCCTTTCGGCCAACTACATTGCCAAGAAGCTGGGCCAACTCTACCCCGTGCTCTACAGCGGCGACACCGGCCTGGTGGCCCACGAATGCATCCTGGACCTGCGAGATTTGACCGCCGCCTCCGGCATCACCGCCGAGGATGTCTGCAAGCGCCTCATGGACTACGGCTTCCACGCCCCCACCCTGGCCTTCCCCGTTCCCGGTACCCTCATGGTCGAGCCCACCGAGTCAGAATCCCTAGCAGAGCTGGACCGCTTCATCGATGCCATGACCCAGATTCACGCCGAGATTCAGGAGGTCATTGACGGCAGGGTGAGCGCCGAAGAGTCTGTACTCCGTAAGGCCCCGCACACCGTTGAGGCCGTCACCGCCGATGAGTGGAACCGCCCCTACAGCCGAAGCCAGGCCGCCTACCCACTCCCGGCACTGCGCCAGAACAAGTACTTCAGCCCGGTAGCCCGTATTGACGGCGCTGGCGGCGACCGTAACTTCGTGTGCGAGTGCCCGCCCATGGAAGCCTTCGACCTAGAAGCTCCGAGCGCTTAAGACGTGCGCCCAGACCCTGGGGCACCTGCCCACTGAGTCCTTCTAGCGACCGAGAGTCTGCCCCGGCTGCCACCGCCCTCACCGGGGGCGGGGCGGCACTCCATCACCCCTTCTTTTGCCTGAAAGGTTCACCGTGTCACCCCAGAAAACCTCCCTCTACCAGGTCCACGCCGACCTGGGTGCCTCCTTCACCGACTTTGGCGGCTGGGACATGCCCCTCAAATACACCAACGATGTTGAAGAACACCGCGCGGTCCGCTCCGCAGCTGGCCTCTTTGACCTCTCCCACATGGGGGAGTTCCGCGTCACCGGTCCCGATGCTGCCGCCTTCCTGGACTACGCCCTGCTCTCTAATATGTCTATCCTCAAGGTCGGCAAAGCCAAATACTCCCTGCTCCTGAATGAGGCAGGCGGGGTCATTGACGACCTGATCACCTACCGGCTGGGCCAAGAAGAGTTCCTGGTCATTCCCAACGCTGCCAACGTAGCAGTTGATTATCAAGCTATGAGCGCTCGCACCGAGGGCTTTGACGTGACCCTGACCGACGAAACCACTAGCACTTCACTGGTTGCTATCCAGGGCCCTGCCTCCGAGGCCATTGTGCTGGATATGGACCCGTCTGATCCCGAGCTGGTCACCTCCCTGGGCTACTACGCTGCGGTGCCCCTGGAACTGAACGGCGTGAGTGTACTCCTGGCCCGCACCGGCTACACCGGCGAGGATGGTTTTGAGCTCTATGTTGCCAACGAGAGAGCAGCTGAATTGTGGGCGCTGGCCTCCGAGCGCGGACAGAAGCACGGTATTCTGCCCGCTGGCTTGGCCGCCCGTGATTCACTGCGCCTTGAAGCAGGCATGCCCCTCTACGGCCACGAGCTGGGCCTGGACATTACCCCCTTGGAATCGGGCATGGGCAAGCTGGTAGAGATTGCCCTGACCAAGAAGAGCGCAGACTTCCTGGGTCGGGCTGCCCTGGCCGAGGCCGCAGAGCAGACTCCCGCCCGTAGCCTGGTTGGTTTGAAGGCCCAGGGCAAGCGCCCCGGGCGGGCCGGGTCCCAGCTCTTGGACGAGCAGGGACAGGTGATCGGTGAAATCACTTCGGGCATTCCCTCACCGACCCTGGGATACCCCATTGCTATGGCTCTTATAGCCAGTGAGTACGCTCAAACGGGAGCTACAGTCAGCGTCGATATCCGTGGTAAGGTAGCACCTTTCGACATTGTTGAACTACCTTTTTACACCCGCCAGAAGTAAGTAGAGAATCTGGTGAGCGGGTGGCCCCTTGAAAGGCCACCCGCTCTCTTTAAGGAAAGGCCAGAAAGTTCTTGGAGATTGATTACGTCCCTGATTTTTCCCCGGGGCACAAGACACCCCAGCCGAGTATCCAGAGGCAGGCTGAAGCCCTGGAATATGACATCAGTGTTTTTGAGCTTTTCTCTATTGGTATTGGGCCTTCTAGTTCACACACTGTAGGCCCTATGCGGGCAAGCAACCGTTTTATTGCTGAGCTGATTGATGCGGGCAATCTCGACCGTGTCACCGGTGTGCACATTGACCTGTACGGGTCGCTGGCTGCCACCGGGACAGGTCACGGAACTATGAGCGCTGCCCTCAAAGGCCTGTGCGGTTTTGTTCCTGAAACTATTGATATCCTGGCAGCTGAAGCGCTCATGGACCGTAACCAGGTCGATGGCACTCTGCCCCTTGCCGGCTACCCATCAGCCGCCTTTGCCGAGGGCGCCCCCGGTGCAGCTACCCCCAAGATAATAGGTCCGGTTGTGAACTACCGCGAGCTGGATATTACCCTGCGACCGCTGACCGTCTTGCCCCGTCATACCAACGGCATTAAGGTGACCGCAAAAGCGGGGGAGCAGGTGCTCTTAGAGCGTACCTACTTCTCCATTGGCGGTGGCTTCATCGTGGAAGAGAATGAGGAAAGTGCTGGCTCTAGCGGGCTAACCCAGGCTCCCTACCCCTTCGGATCGGGTGCTGAGCTGCTGGATATGGCCAACACCGCGGGTCTTTCTATTGCCCAGCTCAAAATGGAGAACGAGAAAACCGTACGGTCCGAAGAAGAAGTTCGCGCGGGTATTCTCCACATCCGCCAGGTCATGAAGGAGTGTATCGGTTCCTCCTTAGAGCGTATGGGGTATCTGCCCGGGCCTTTGAAAGTGCGTTGCCGTGCCAGCCAGTGGCACCGTGACCTCTTGGCTGAGGATCCCCAAAAATCACCCGAGTTCGCTATCGACTGGGTGAACCTCATAGCGCTGGCGGTCAACGAGGAAAACGCTTTTGGCGGCCGGATTGTCACTGCTCCCACAAACGGTGCCTCGGGGATTATTCCCGCCGTCCTGCACTACGCCCTGAACTACCTTCCAGCGGTGCGCCACCGCGGGCAGAAAGTGGTGGATGATGCTGTGGTGGACTTCTTCTTGGCCGCTGCCTCCATCGGTGCGCTCTACAAGAAACGAGCCTCTATCTCGGGCGCTGAAGTGGGTTGCCAGGGTGAGGTGGGGACCGCCTCCTCTATGGCCGCTGCCGGTTTGGCCCAGGTGATGGGCGGAACCAATGAGCAGGTAGAGAATGCTGCCGAGATCGCTATGGAGCACAACCTGGGCCTGACCTGCGACCCGGTGGGTGGCCTGGTGCAGATTCCCTGTATTGAGCGCAATGCTATGGCGGCCTCAAATGCTGTGACTGCGGCCAAGATGGCCCTGCGTGGGGACGGCCAGCATCGTGTTTCCCTGGACCAGGTGATTGAGACTATGCGCCAGACCGGTGAGGACATGTCCCACCGTTACAAGGAGACCTCCATGGGCGGCCTGGCGGTCAACGTGGTGGAGTGCTAGAAGCCAAAACATGGGGGCCGCTACCGTTCTAGAGGGGGTAGCGGCCTTTGGTAGGCAAAGGGGCCTCTGAGGGGGAGGGTTGCACAAAGCGGCCATATTCGGTATAGACAAGTTTGCTGGCTTGCTGTAGTATGAATATTTGCGCTTCCCTAATCTTCTGTGCCTTCATATAGCGGTGGGCAGGTTGTTACAGGTTTTAAGTACGCCCCAGTACCCTCGAACATACTCTAGCTAACCAGCACGGCACAGGTGCCCATTTAGCAAGTTGTCTTTTTCAGGGTTCTTCGCGTACCACCCCTGGCGGGGGAGCGGGTACGAACAGACATGTCTGTGGAAGGATCCCATCTTGGTCGCCTCGAGCACCTCTCATACTAAAGCCGCTAACGGCGTAGATTCGCACAGTCGAATCTCATTCGCAAAAATCGCTGAGCCCCTGCAGGTACCCAACCTGCTGGCGCTCCAGCTCGACAGCTTTGATCAGCTCGTCGGTAACGAACGCTGGGCGGCAAAAGCCGCTGTAGCCGCCGAAACCGGTGACACCTCCGTCAGCCAAACTTCTGGCCTGGCAGATATTTTCGAAGAAATCTCTCCGATCGAGGACTTCCAGGGCACCATGTCCCTGTCCTTCTCCGATCCCGAGTTCGCTGACCCCAAGTACACCATGGAAGAGTGCAAGGATCGCGACGCGACCTACTCGGCTCCGCTGTACGTCAAGGCCGAATTCATGAATAACAACACGGGTGAAATCAAACAGCAGACCGTGTTCATGGGCGATTTTCCCCTGATGACCGAATCCGGCACCTTTGTGATTAATGGTTCCGAGCGCGTCGTCGTTTCGCAGCTAGTCCGTTCACCCGGTGCCTACTTCGAAAAGACCGCAGACCGCACCTCCGATAAGGACATCTACAGCGCGAAGATTATCCCTTCCCGCGGTGCATGGTTTGAACTTGAAATCGATAAGCGCGACCAGGTCGGCGTCCGTCTTGACCGCCGTCGTAAGCAGTCCGTGACCACCCTGCTTAAGGCTCTTGGCTGGAGCGAGGCTAAGATTCTGTCTGAATTCGGTGAATTCGACTCAATCCGCGCCACCCTTGAGAAGGACACCGTCCAGACCCGCGACGAAGCTCTGCTGGATATCTACCGCAAGCTGCGCCCGGGTGAACCCCCGACAGTTGATGCTGCTCAGGCTCTGCTGGACAACATGTACTTCACCCCCCGCCGCTACGACCTGGCCAAGGTCGGCCGCTACAAGGTTAACCGCAAGCTGGGCCTTGATACTCCCGTTAACGATCCTTCTGCTTCTGTTCTGTCTCAGGACGACATCGCGGCTATGATTCGCTACCTGGTCACTCTGCACGCAGGTGGCACCACTATCAAGGGTGTCCGTGACGGCCAGGAAGTTGACGTCCGCGTTGACGTTGATGATATCGACCACTTCGGCAACCGTCGCATCCGTGCGGTGGGCGAACTGATCGAGAACCAGATTCGTACCGGCCTGTCCCGTATGGAGCGCGTTGTCCGCGAGCGTATGACTACCCAGGACGTTGAGGCTATCACCCCTCAGACCCTGATTAACATCCGCCCGGTTGTTGCCTCTATCAAGGAATTCTTCGGCACTTCCCAGCTCTCCCAGTTCATGGACCAGAACAACCCGCTTGCAGGTCTAACCCACAAGCGCCGTCTGTCCGCACTGGGCCCCGGCGGTCTGTCCCGTGACCGTGCGGGCATGGAAGTTCGAGACGTCCACCCTTCCCACTACGGCCGTATGTGCCCCATCGAAACCCCTGAAGGCCCCAACATCGGTCTGATCGGCTCCTTGGCAACCTACGCCCGCATCAATCCCTTCGGTTTCATCGAAACCCCCTACCGTATCGTTCGTAACGGTAAGGTCACCGACGAGGTCAAGTACCTGACCGCCGACGATGAAAAGGGCAACACCATTGCGCAGGCTAACGCCCCCTTGACCGCCGACATGACCTTCTCTGAAGAGCAGGTCCTTTGCCGTGCAGGCGATGGATCCGGTGAAGCTGTTCTGGTTGATGCCTCCGAGATTGAGTTCATGGACGTTTCACCCCGCCAGATGGTGTCTGTTGCAACCGCTCTGATTCCTTACCTGGAACACGATGACGCTAACCGAGCACTCATGGGTGCTAACATGCAGCGTCAGGCTGTTCCCCTGCTGGAGTCTGAGGCTCCCGTTGTAGGTACCGGCATGGAACGCTATGCAGCGATTGACTCCGGTGACTCTGTTCTGGCTAAGAAAGCTGGCGTGGTTTCTGAGGTGTCAGCTGACCTGGTTGTTGTTCGCAACGATGACGGCACCACCACCTCCTACCCGATTCTCAAGTTCCAGCGCTCCAACCCCGGTAACTGCTACAACCACCGTGTTGTTGTTAAGGTGGGCGACCGGGTTGAAGCTCGCGGCTTGATTGCCGATGGCCCCTCCACCGACAAGGGCGAGCTTGCCCTCGGTAAAAACCTCTTGGTTGCTTACATGTCCTGGGAAGGGTTCAACTTTGAGGACGGTATCATCCTGTCCCAGCGCATGATCTCCGATGACGTGCTGACCTCAATCCACATTGAGGAACACGAAATTGATGCCCGCGACACCAAGCTGGGTGCCGAAGAGATTACCCGCGATATCCCCAACGTCTCCGAAGAGGTCCTGTCTGCTCTTGATGAGCGCGGCATCATCCACATCGGTGCAGAGGTTGAAGCCGGCGACATCCTGGTCGGTAAGGTCACCCCCAAGGGCGAGACCGAGCTGACCCCCGAAGAGCGCCTCTTGCGCGCTATCTTCGGTGAGAAGTCCCGCGAAGTCCGTGACACCTCCCTGAAGGTTCCCCACGGTGAGTCCGGAACCGTTATTGGCGTTCGTATCTTTGACCGCGAAAACGAAGACGAAGACCTGCCCAGCGGTGTTAACCAGCTGGTCCGTGTCTATGTTGCTCAGAAGCGCAAGATCACTGTTGGCGATAAGCTGGCAGGTCGCCACGGTAACAAGGGTGTTATCACCAAGATCCTGCCCGTTGAGGATATGCCCTTCATGGAAGACGGCACCCCCGTTGACGTCATCCTCAACCCGCTGGGCGTTCCCGGTCGTATGAACATCGGTCAGGTACTCGAAGTTCACACCGGCTGGTTGGCTAAGCAGGGCTGGAAGATTGAGGGCAACCCCGCCTGGCTCGATAAGCTTCACAACTTCCCCAAGGAAACCGGCCCCACCAACGTGGCAACCCCGGTATTCGACGGTGCCGGTGAAGAGGAACTCTTTGAGCTACTTGATCACGCTAACCCCAACCGCGACGGCGATCGTCTGATTGACCGTTCCGGTAAGGCACGTCTGCTTGATGGCCGTTCCGGTGAGCCCTTCCCCGAACCCGTTTCGGTGGGCTACCAGTACATCCTCAAGCTGCACCACCTGGTGGACGATAAGATCCACGCTCGTTCAACCGGTCCCTACTCCATGATTACCCAGCAGCCCCTGGGCGGTAAGGCCCAGTTTGGTGGTCAGCGCTTTGGTGAGATGGAAGTGTGGGCACTGGAAGCATACGGTGCCGCTTACACCCTGCAGGAAATCCTGACCGTCAAGTCCGATGACGTCCACGGCCGCGTTAAGGTCTACGAGGCTATCGTTAAGGGCGAGAACATCCCCGAACCCGGTGTTCCCGAGTCCTTCAAGGTCTTGATCAAGGAAATGCAGTCCCTCTGCCTGAACGTTGAGGTTCTCTCAACTGACGGTAAGACCATCGAAATGCGCGATGGAGAAGAAGAAGGCTTCCGTGCAGCAGATGACCTGGGTATTGACCTGTCCCACGCAGAGCCCAGCTCTGTCGAAGAGGTCTAACCCCTAAGCGGTTAGATTCCTCATCTGTTCTCAAAGACTTCAAAACACTAGGAAAGAGATAAGGACCAAATGTCCAACGAATCTTCACTTGGTTTGATGCGTATTGGCCTGGCGACCTCCCAGAATATTCTGGATTGGTCCTACGGCGAGGTTAAGAAACCTGAAACCATCAACTACCGAACCCTAAAGCCCGAGAAGGAAGGCCTCTTCGACGAGCGCATCTTCGGCCCCACCCGCGACTGGGAATGCTACTGCGGTAAGTACAAGCGTGTCCGTTTTAAGGGCATCATCTGTGAGCGCTGTGGTGTAGAGGTAACCCGTGCCAAGGTGCGCCGTGAGCGCATGGGTCACATTGAGCTGGCAGCTCCTGTCACCCACATCTGGTACTTCAAGGGTGTCCCCTCCCGTCTGGGCTACTTGCTTGACCTGGCTCCTAAGGACCTGGAAAAGATTATTTACTTCGCCGCCTACATGATTACTCATGTTGACGAAGAAGCCCGCCACGAGGACCTGCCTAACCTGCAGGCCGCTCACGACCGCGATAAGAAGGTCCTGGAGGATCAGCTTGCCGCCGACATTAACCTGATTGCTCGCGAGACCGAAGAGGAACTCGCTCGCGTTGAGGCTGAGGGTGGTAAAGCCGCTGAGAAGCGTAAGCTCCGTGATGCCGCTGAGCGTCAGATGGCTGCGGTTCGTAAGAACGCAGAACGCGAAATCGAGCAGCTCGAGCGCGTCTGGGATCGCTTTAAGAACCTCAAGGTCGCTGACCTTGAAGGTGACGAGTCGCTCTATCGTGGCATGGTCGATAAGTACGGCATGTACTTTGAAGGCTCCATGGGTGCTGAGGCTATCAAGAAGCGTCTTGAGAGCTTTGACATGGAAGCGGAAGCTGAGGCTCTCAAGGACATCATTCAGACCGGCAAGGGTCAGAAGAAGACCCGTGCGCTCAAGCGTCTGAAGGTTGTCAACGCTTTCTTGACCACCGATAACTCCCCGCTGGGTATGGTTCTGGATTACGTTCCCGTTATTCCTCCGGAACTGCGCCCCATGGTTCAGCTTGACGGTGGTCGCTTTGCCACCTCCGACCTGAATGACCTCTACCGTCGCGTTATTAACCGCAACAACCGCCTCAAGCGTCTGCTGGAACTCGGTGCCCCCGAGATTATCGTCAACAACGAAAAGCGTATGCTTCAGGAAGCTGTTGACTCCCTGTTCGATAACGGTCGCCGCGGTCGCCCTGTGACCGGTCCCGGTAACCGCCCCCTCAAGTCCCTCTCGGACATGCTTAAGGGTAAGCAGGGGCGTTTCCGCCAGAACCTTCTGGGTAAGCGCGTTGACTACTCAGGCCGTTCCGTTATTGTCGGTGGCCCCACTCTGCAGATGCACCAGTGCGGTCTGCCTAAGCAGATGGCGCTGGAGCTCTTCAAGCCCTTCGTCATGAAGCGCCTGGTTGATCTGAACCACGCTCAGAACATCAAGTCTGCTAAGCGCATGGTTGAGCGTTTCCGCCCCCAGGTTTGGGACGTTCTCGAAGAGATCATCACCGAGCACCCCGTTCTGCTTAACCGTGCACCTACCCTGCACCGCCTGGGTATTCAGGCCTTCGAACCCCAGTTGGTTGAAGGTAAGGCTATCCAGTTGCACCCGCTCGTTTGCTCCGCTTTCAACGCGGACTTCGACGGTGACCAGATGGCTGTGCATCTGCCCCTCTCACCCGAGGCGCAGGCTGAGGCTCGCATCCTCATGCTCTCATCTAACAACATCCTGAAGCCTTCAGATGGCCGCCCTGTTGCGGTACCTGACCAGGATATGATTATCGGTCTCTTCCACCTGACCACCGCTCGGGAGGGTGAGAAGAACGAGGGTCGCCTGTTCTCCTCATACGCCGAAGCCATTATGGCTTTGGACCGCCACGAGATTGAGCTCTACACCAAGGTCAAGATTGTTCTTGACGACTTTGTACCCTACGAGGGCTGGGAAGCCCCCGAGGGCTACGAGCCCGGTCAGCCCGTGCTGGTGGAGACCACTGTCGGTCAGGTTATCTTCAACCAGACCCTGCCCGCTGACTACCCCTGGTATACCGGTGTCGCAGACAAGAAGAGCCTGGGTGCCCTGATTAACGATCTGGCTGAGAAGTACCCCATGCACGTGGTTGCTCGCTCACTGGATGAACTCAAGAACACCGGTTTCTACTACGCCTCACGCTCAGGTGTGACCGTTGCGGTTACCGATATCGCTGCGCCTCCCACCAAGCCCGCCATTATGGAAGGCTACGAGGCTCAGGCTGCTAACATCGAGTCCCAGTTCGCTATGGGTCTGATTGACGACCATGAGCGTCGTACCGAGCTGATTGACATCTGGACTAAGGCAACCGATGAGGTTGCTGAGGCTATGAAGGAAAATCTGGCTGAGAAGAACACCACCATTAACCGCATGGTTACTTCTGGTGCTCGCGGTAACTGGATGCAGGTCCGTCAGATTGCCGGTATCCGTGGTCTGGTGTCTAACACCAAGGGTGAAATTATGCCTCGCCCGATTAAGTCTTCCTACCGCGAAGGCCTGTCGGTTCTGGAGTACTTCATCGCTACCCACGGTGCTCGTAAGGGTCTGGCTGATACCGCGCTGCGTACCGCTAACTCGGGTTACCTGACCCGTCGTCTGGTGGACGTTTCGCAGGACGTCATTGTGCGTGAGCACGACTGTGGTACCCACCGTGGTCTGGCTCTGCCCCTGGTTCAGGTTGACCAGGCTAGCGGTGCAGTAACCCTGCACGAGAATGTTGAGTCTTCAATCCACGGTCGTTCACTTGCTGTGGACATCAAGGCTGAGGACGGCGCCGTTCTGGCAGAAGCTGGCGCTGACGTTTCAGATATCGTTATTGATGATCTCTTCAAGGCCGGTATCCAGGAAGTTCGTGTTCGCTCGGTTCTGACCTGTGAGTCCGCTGTTGGTGTCTGTGCCCTCTGCTACGGTCGCTCCATGGCTTCGGGTAACCTGGTCGACATTGGTGAAGCCGTCGGTATTATCGCGGCTCAGTCCATTGGTGAGCCCGGTACCCAGCTGACCATGCGTACCTTCCACACCGGTGGTGTCGCATCGGCTGACGATATTACCCAGGGTCTGCCCCGTATTCAGGAGCTCTTCGAGGCTCGCACCCCCAAGGGTGTTGCCCCGATCTCCGAGGTCACCGGTCGCGTCAGCATTGAGGACACTGAGAAGTCCCTCAAGGTTGTCATCACCCCTGATAACGGCGATGATCCTATCGCTTACCCCATTCTGCGTCGTGCCCGCCTGGAAGTTGCCGAGGGTGACCATATCACCGTCGGTACCCAGCTGGTTGCCGGTGCTGTTGATCCTAAGGAGATCCTGCGTATTCGCGGTCCCCGTGAGGCTCAGAAGCACCTGGTGGATGAGGTTCAGGGCGTCTACCGTTCACAGGGCGTAGGTATCCACGACAAGCACGTTGAGGTTATCGTTCGTCAGATGCTCCGCCGTATTACCGTGATTGATTCCGGTGAGACCAACCTGCTGCCCGGTGAGCTGGTTGAGAACGTGGCTTTCCAGAACGCTAACCGTGCGGCAGTTGCTGAGGGTAAGCGCCCCGCTTCGGGCCGTCCCGAGCTGATGGGTATCACCAAGGCATCACTTGCTACCGAGTCGTGGCTGTCGGCCGCTTCCTTCCAGGAAACCACTCGCGTCCTGACCCAGGCTGCGATGGAAGGCAAGGAAGACCCGCTGGTCGGCCTTAAGGAGAATGTCATCATTGGTAAGCTGATCCCCGCCGGTACCGGTCTTGCTCGTTATAACGATATTGAGGTTGAACCTACCGACGAGGCGCGTGAGGCCCTGTTCGCTCAGACCGCGACCCCTTACAACGATTTCAGCTACGCTGAGACCAATGAGGGTGCTATCAGCCCCGAGTTCCAGGCTATTCCGCTGGATGACTACGAGATTCGCTAGTCTCTAGGCCAGGCAGCTTCTAGGCCGCAAAGTTAAGGGCGCTTCTCCACATTGGTGGGGGAGCGCCCTTTGCCCTGTCCGGCAGTTTCTGAGCTGATGGCGGTTTGAGGTTAGCTGGTTGGCCCTCTCTGGGAGAGGAGCTCTGAAAAGGAGGGGGAGGAGGCTTGGCTGATGAGGCGGCGAGCGGTCGATGGACTATCGGTGCGTGCGGAAAGTAACATTCGATCGGGTTTGGGTGCTGACCTGCATCAAAATCGGGGTCTGGCTTTCCTTGCCGTTTTTCTGAGGCTCAAGGGTGTCTGTGGAGGCGTAGTCTATAACCGTACATATCACTCTATTGCTTAGTACAAAGCAATCGCACATATTGAGGTCACCATGATGTCAAAGAAGAGAATAGGGTCGGGGATAGCTACCCTGGGTGCTACGTTGGCTCTTGTCGCCGGTAGCTCTCTGATGCCTGCAGAGGCTGCCAACCAGGTAACCCCCGCGACAGTCAGCGCTGCCAGCGTCTCGGACCTAATCCGTTCTAGTCAGCCAACAGAGCTTAATCCTTTTTTGGTGGGAGCCGGGGTTTCCGATATTACCGGTGAGGTAGCTGAGGTGGGCTTTATTGGCTATGGGACGGCCACACAGAAGGGCAGCGGTCTGCATACTCGTCAGTATGCCCGTGCCTTTGTTGTGATTGATCCGGTAGACGGGCAACGTAACCTGATAGTGGTTTTGGACGCTCTCAGTGGTTGGGGTAGTCTGCGTGAGGCTTTGGTGGATCAGATTCGAGCTGAGTTTGGCCCTGAGTTTTCAGAGGCCAATATCATGATTACAGCCAGCCATACGCATGCCACTCCTGGGGGAGTGAGTAAGGATGCCCTCTATAACATCACTACCTTGGGCTTCCACAAGGCTACTTTTGATGCTCAGGTCACTGGCTCCATGCGCGCTATTCGCCAGGCTCTAGCTGATCTAGCGCCCGGGAACGTCACGGTCTCCCAGTCTGAATTGACCGGGGTCGGTGTCAACCGTTCGGCTGTTGCTCAGCGGCAAGATCCACCGGAACTTTTGCGGATGTTGACTGATGGTGTAGATCCTTCCAGCACTACTTTTCGGTTCGAGCACAATGGGGTAACAAGGGCGGTTCTCAACTGGTATGCGGTGCATGCTACGTCTTTGACCAACCAAAATACTCTGGTTTCTTCTGATAATAAGGGCTATGCCGAGTACCTGCTAGAGACGGTCGATCACGGGGTGGACCTTAATCAGGAAAGTGATCAGCCTGATTTTGTGGCTGCTTTTGCTAATAGTAGCGCTGGTGATGTCTCACCCAATACCTGGTTGAAACCTGGAATGGGCCCCACCGATGATCAGTTTGAAAACCTGAAGATCCAGGGTAGCCGCCAGGCTGATGCCGTCCGGCAGCAGTTGGCAAACCCCGGAGTGCCCCTTGGCCGGGGCTTGGACTCCCGAATTACGTATACGGATTTCTCTTCAGTAAATGTGAGCCAGCAGTTCACGGGCACTGGTTATGCCGGGCGAACCTGTAATGCTTCCCTGGGTGCACCTTTCGCAGCCGGCAGTGTGGAAGATGGGCCGGGAGCTGATGGTTTCAATGAGGGGGTAAATGCTAATAAGGTGTGGAGCGGCTTTAACTGGCTTGCCTATAGCGCATCCTCGGACTTGACCGCCTGCCAGTACCCTAAGGCAAATCTTTTGGCGGTTCATCAGCAGATCCAGCAAAAGTTACCGGTTCAGGTCATGCGTTTTGGTGACTACTACCTTTTGGGTATGCCCGGTGAACTGACGAGCGCTGTGGGGGCGCAATACCGGCAGGATATGGCAGAACTGTTTGGGGTAGATGTATCTCATATCATTGTTCAGGGCTACACTAATGCTTATAGCCATTATGTGACCACGCCTCAGGAATATGTGACCCAGCAGTATGAAGGCGGAGCAACTGTCTTTGGCATCAACGAGATGGGTGCCTTCCGTCAGGTCTTGCAGACTGTGGGTAGCTCCCTGAAAGAGGGTAGAGAACTGAATATTGGTGATAAGCCTCTTATGCGCAAGCCTATGGAGTCGACTGTCGGCAAGGTCTGGTATGACAGCCCCGGCTGGGGTAACTACTATGGCAAGGTTTTGGCTCAACCGCGTGATACTCATGCTGGGGGCCAGGTAAGCGCTCTCTTTGTGGGCGCGCACCCCAATAATAATCACAAGCTCAACGCCACCTATCTTGAGGTTCAGCGAAAGCAAGGGGACAGTTGGGTGAGGGTTGCAGCCGATAACGACCCCAATACCAAGTTCCATTGGCGGCGGCACTGGGCTGCCCAATCGCGCGTCAGCATTGAATGGCAGGTACCTGAGGAGGCTCTGCCCGGTACTTATCGCCTTGTCTACTACGGTGATTCAAAGCAAGCCAACGGAAAGATTACTCCCTTTACTGGAACCAGCCGGGAGTTTAAGGTCAGCTAGCACCTTGTGACTTCTTGCGGTGCCCGTCCTTCTTCTATGTGAGGGGCGGGCACCATTTTTGTAGGTAAAGGAGGGTGGAACCTGTCTTAAGTGCCTCATATCACCACGATCGCGGGTTTAAAGCTGAGGTTGAGCAGGCTTTGGGGTAGATTAAAGCGCGCAAAACAGGCTATAGTCATACCTGGAGTACTTAGCAGTGGCGTAAGCTCCTAGCTCAGTACATGAGAACCAATGGCAGAATGGACACCGTCCTTTGGCCTTGTTCACTCTCGACTTCGGTCGAAAAGTGATCTTGAGGCCTAAATGCCATTTTTTGTTATGTCTGGGTACATTCTGCTAAGCGTAAGAATTTCTTTTGCACTTATTTCCAAGTTGCAGAAGGCAAGTAAAGCCGGTTGAGCCTAACAGCCCAGCCGAAACCAAACGGAGAACAAGTGCCTACAATTCAGCAGTTGGTCCGTAAGGGCCGTGCACCCAAGGTCGTCAAGACCAAGGCGCCCGCACTTAAGGGCAACCCCATGAAGCGTGGCGTATGCACCCGTGTATACACCACTACCCCGAAGAAGCCGAACTCAGCACTGCGTAAGGTCGCACGTGTTAAGCTCAACGGCGGCATCGAGGTTACCGCATACATCCCCGGTGAGGGCCACAACCTTCAGGAACACTCTATCGTGCTGGTGCGCGGTGGTCGTGTGAAGGACCTCCCCGGTGTTCGTTACAAGATTGTACGTGGCGCACTGGATACCCAGGGCGTTAAGGGCCGCGGTCAGGCTCGTTCACGCTACGGCGCAAAGAAGGAGAAGAAGTAATGCCTCGTAAGGGTCCCGCTCCTAAGCGTCCCCTCGTAAACGATCCTGTTTACGGTTCACCGCTGGTCACCCAGCTCATCAACAAGGTTCTGCTGGACGGCAAGAAGTCAACCGCTGAGCGCATCGTTTATGGTGCACTCGAAGGCGTTGCTCAGAAGACCGGCGCAGATCCCGTAGCAACCCTCAAGAAGGCTATGGACAACGTCAAGCCTTCACTTGAGGTCCGCTCACGCCGCGTTGGCGGTGCGACCTACCAGGTCCCCGTCGAGGTTCGCGCAGGCCGTGCAACCGCATTGGCTCTTCGCTGGCTCGTTGGCTTCTCAAAGCTTCGTCGCGAGAAGACCATGACCGAGCGTCTCATGAACGAGATCCTGGATGCTTCCAACGGTCTCGGTGCAGCTGTGAAGCGTCGCGAAGACACTCACAAGATGGCAGAGTCCAACAAGGCCTTCGCACACTACCGCTGGTAATTTTTTCGTAGCCTGCCGCTATGTACAAAAGTACATAGCGGTAGGCTATCGGAGTTTCTCACAAGGGAGAACAAAGTGGCACTAGACGTGCTTACAGACCTAAAAAAGGTCCGCAACATTGGTATTATGGCGCACATTGACGCCGGTAAGACCACCACAACCGAACGCATCCTCTTCTACACCGGTATTAACCACAAGATTGGTGAAACCCACGACGGTGCGTCAACCATGGACTGGATGGCTCAGGAACAGGAACGCGGTATTACCATTACCTCCGCGGCTACCACCTGCTTCTGGAAGAACAACCAGATCAACATCATCGATACCCCCGGCCACGTTGACTTCACTGTTGAGGTTGAGCGTTCACTGCGCGTCCTCGACGGCGCTGTAGCCGTGTTCGACGGTAAGGAAGGCGTTGAGCCTCAGTCTGAAACCGTTTGGCGTCAGGCTGACAAGTACGAAGTTCCCCGCATCTGCTTCGTCAACAAGATGGACAAGCTGGGCGCTGACTTCTACTTCACCGTAGACACCATCGTCAAGCGTCTGGGCGCAACCCCCCTGGTCCTACAGCTCCCCATCGGCGCTGAAAACGACTTCATTGGCGTCGTTGACCTGCTCACGATGCAGGCCTACGTATGGCCCGGCGATGCCAAGGGCGACGTTACCATGGGCGCTTCCTACGAAACCCGCGAGATTCCTGCGGACTTGGTTGAGAAGGCCGAAGAGTACCGTTCACAGCTGGTTGAAGCTGTAGCTGAGTCCTCCGAAGAACTCATGAACAAGTATCTGGAAGGCGAGGAACTGACCCTTGAGGAAATCAAGGCCGGTATCCGTCAGCTGACCGTCAACAATGAGGCTTACCCGGTTCTGTGTGGTTCAGCATTCAAGAACCGCGGCGTGCAGCCCATGCTTGACGCTGTTCTGGATTATCTGCCCTCACCGCTGGATGTTCCTGCTATGGTTGGTCACCTGCCCACCGACGAAGAGGCAGAAGTAACCCGCAAGCCCTCAGCAGATGAGCCTTTCGCGGCTCTGGCCTTCAAGGTCGCAGCACACCCCTTCTACGGTCAGCTGACCTACATCCGCGTTTACTCCGGTAAGGCTGCACAGGGCCAGCAGGTTCTGAACGCCACCAAGGGTAAGAAGGAACGTATTGGTAAGCTCTTCCAGATGCACTCCAACAAGGAGAACCCTGTTGAAGAGATCCAGGCAGGCCACATCTACGCAGCTATCGGCCTGAAGGACACCACCACCGGTGACACCCTCTGCGATATTGCTAACCCCGTGGTTCTGGAATCCATGACCTTCCCCGCACCCGTGATCTTCGTGGCCATTGAGCCCAAGACCAAGGGTGACCAGGAGAAGATGTCAACTGCGATTCAGAAGCTTTCTGCAGAAGACCCCACCTTCACTGTTTCACTCAACGAAGAAACCGGCCAGACCGAAATTGGCGGTATGGGCGAGCTCCACCTGGACATCATCGTTGACCGTATGAAGCGTGAATTCAAGGTTGAAGCAAATGTGGGTAAGCCCCAGGTTGCCTACCGCGAAACCATCACCAAGGCTGTCGAGAAGGTTGACTACACCCACAAGAAACAGACCGGTGGTTCTGGTCAGTTCGCTAAGGTTCAGGTTTCCTTCGAACCCGTTCCCCTGGACGCAGAAGAGCTCTACGAGTTTGATAACGTCGTTACCGGTGGTCGCGTTCCCCGCGAATACATCCCCTCTGTTGATGCCGGTATCCAGGACGCAATGCAGCTGGGTATCTTGGCTGGCTACCCCGTAGTCGGTGTCAAGGCTACTCTGATTGACGGCGCTTACCACGACGTCGACTCATCAGAAATGGCCTTCAAGATTGCTGGCTCAATGGTCTTCAAGGAAGGCGCACGTCGCGCTAACCCGGTTCTGCTTGAACCCCTGATGGCTGTTGAAGTTCGTACCCCGGAAGAGTACATGGGCGACGTGATCGGCGACCTGAACTCACGCCGCGGTCAGATCCAGTCGATGGAAGATGCAGCAGGCGTCAAGATCGTTCACGCTCTTGTTCCGCTGTCAGAAATGTTCGGTTACATCGGTGACCTCCGTTCAAAGACCCAGGGTCGTGCCGTCTTCTCCATGGAGTTCGACAGCTACTCAGAGGTTCCCAAGAACGTCGCTGATGAAATCATTCAGAAGAGCCGCGGCGAATAATTCTCGCCCTGGTACGGCTCGCTTAATGTGAGCCGTACCGCTTTTCAAAAAACCTAATAAATGAACCTCTCTGGGTTTCGCCTGACCGGCCTTATCCGCTATTGTGGTAGCTAGACCGCCTTCTATGGCGGAGTGCGCCGGTATCAAACCCGAGTGCAGGTTCTCAAATCTTCTCTATAGGAGGAAAAACTCTTGGCAAAAGCTAAGTTCGAGCGCTCCAAGCCTCACGTAAACGTCGGTACTATTGGTCACGTTGACCACGGTAAGACTACTCTGACCGCTGCTATCTCTAAGGTTCTTGCAGACAAGTACCCTGACCTGAACGAGAAGCGCGACTTCGGTATGATCGACTCCGCTCCCGAAGAGCGCCAGCGCGGTATTACCATTAACATTGCTCACATCGAGTACCAGACCGAGAAGCGCCACTACGCACACGTTGACGCTCCCGGCCACGCTGACTATGTCAAGAACATGATCACCGGTGCTGCTCAGATGGACGGCGCAATCCTGGTTGTTGCTGCCACCGACGGCCCCATGGCACAGACCCGCGAGCACGTTCTGCTGGCTCGCCAGGTTGGCGTTCCCACCCTGCTTGTTGCTCTCAACAAGTCAGACATGGTTGAAGATGAAGAACTTCTCGACCTGGTTGAGATGGAAGTTCGCGAACTTCTGTCCTCACAGGAATTCGATGGCGACAACGCTCCTGTTGTTCGCGTTTCCGCTCTGAAGGCTCTGGAAGGTGACCCCGAGTGGGTTGCTAAGGTTGAAGAGCTCATGGAAGAGGTTGACAACTACATTCCCGACCCCGTACGTGAGAAGGACAAGCCCTTCCTCATGCCCATCGAGGACGTCTTCACCATCACCGGTCGCGGTACCGTTGTTACCGGCCGTGCAGAGCGCGGTACCCTCAAGATCAACTCCGAAGTTGAGATCGTTGGTATCCGTCCCCTCCAGAAGACCACCGTTACCGGTATCGAGATGTTCCACAAGCAGCTCGACGAAGCTTGGGCAGGCGAGAACTGTGGTCTGCTGCTTCGCGGTCTCAAGCGCGATGACGTAGAGCGTGGTCAGGTTGTTGTTGCTCCCGGCTCAATCACCCCCCACACCCAGTTCGAGGCTAACGTTTACATCCTTTCCAAGGATGAAGGCGGCCGCCACAACCCCTTCTACTCGAACTACCGTCCTCAGTTCTACTTCCGCACCACCGACGTTACCGGTGTTATCACCCTTCCCGAGGGCACCGAAATGGTTATGCCCGGCGACAACACTGAGATGACCGTTGAGCTCATCCAGGAAATCGCTATGGAAGAGGGCCTGGGCTTCGCAATCCGCGAAGGCGGTCGCACCGTCGGTTCAGGTCGCGTAACCAAGATCATCAAGTAAGTCTGACTTACCCTAAGATCTGCAACTACCCCTAGGGTAGAAGCGCAAGGGCTGGCCCCGCAGAGTAATCTGCGGGGCCAGCCCTTTTATATTGTGTAGCCTTTTGAGTCCTTGCGTCTTGGAAACCTCTGATCTCAGGGAGGCTCTTTGAGGGGTGGCTCTAGCAGGGTACCTGTTAATATATGTGGGTCTGAACACTTCAAGAAAGAAAATCTTGCTAAGAATAGATAACTCTGGCATGATTGAGTACGTTGTTCAAGCGTTTGCCCGCTGAAAGTAGCCAGATAGCAGTTCTGATAGATGGTGAAGGCAAACCCAAATATGACCCAATCGATCAGTTCGAGGGAATAGTGCGCGCTTTTTATGCATTGCATAGGCGACACGCCCGAGTTCGGGGGTCGGTGCCTCGGCAGGGTGAGGAACCCGGCAGATGCCGGATTCAGCCTGTTAGAGGCGGCGCGAAAGAAATGAAGATTCATCTCTTTACCTTAAGCGCCATAAAAAGGAGCAACCGCTCCGTTACAGGGAAGTAGACAAGAAAGAGAGTCCGACAGATGGCGGGACAGAAAATCCGCATCCGTCTGAAGTCATACGACCACGAGGTCATTGATTCTTCAGCTCGGAAAATCGTTGAGACAGTTACGCGTGCAGGCGCTACGGTAGTTGGCCCCGTGCCCCTACCCACCGAAAAGAACGTGTACTGCGTTATCCGTTCGCCTCACAAGTACAAGGACAGCCGCGAGCACTTTGAAATGCGCACGCACAAGCGTCTGATCGACGTCGTTGATCCGACCCCCAAGGCTGTTGATGCCCTCATGCGTCTTGACCTTCCGGCAGACGTAAACATCGAAATCAAGCTGTAGAGGATCGCATCTAAATGACTAACAAGTTCGAGCGCCAGGTTAAGGGCCTGCTGGGCACCAAGCTTGGCATGACCCAGGTCTGGGACGAAAACGGCAAATTCGTGCCCGTTACTGTCGTCAAGGCCGATTCAAACGTTGTTACCCAGCTGCGCAAGGCTGAAACCGATGGCTACGAAGCTATCCAGATCGGTTTCGGTGCTATCGAAGCTCGCAAGGTAACCAAGCCCCTCGCCGGTCACTTCGAGAAGGCAGGCGTAACTCCTCGCCGTCACCTCGTTGAACTCCGCACCTCAGACGCTGCAGAATACTCACTCGGTCAGGAACTGACCGTTGAGCTCTTCGAAGCTGGCCAGAAGGTTGACGTAGTAGGCAAGACCAAGGGTAAGGGCTTCGCCGGTGTTATGAAGCGTCACGGCTTCGCAGGTGTAGGTGCATCACACGGTGCCCACAAGAACCACCGTAAGCCCGGCTCAATCGGTGGCGCATCATACCCCGCACGCGTGTTCAAGGGTATGCGCATGGCAGGCCGTATGGGCGCTGCACGCCACACCACCATGAACCTCACTATTCAGGGTGTAGATGCAGAAAACAATGTTCTTTTGATCAAGGGCGCAATCCCCGGTCCTAAGGGCGGCGTTGTTCTGGTTCGCACCGCTGTGAAGGGAGCCTAATACACCATGGCTGTCAAGACCGTAAAGGTAGACCTGCCCGCTGATATCTTCGACGCTCAGGCATCTGTACCCCTGCTTCACCAGGTGGTAGTTGCCCAGCTCGCAGCAGCTCGTCAGGGTACTCACAAGACCAAGAACCGCGGCGAAGTTTCCGGCGCAGGCCGTAAGCCCTTCAAGCAGAAGGGTACCGGCCGTGCACGTCAGGGCTCCATTCGCGCCCCCCACATGACCGGTGGTGGCGTTGTACATGGCCCGACCCCCCGTAGCTACGCTCAGCGGACCCCCAAGAAGATGATTGCAGCTGCCCTGCGCGGCGCTCTCTCCGATCGCGCTCGTCACGATCGCGTTCACGTTGTCGAAACCCTGGTTGAAGGCCCCAAGCCTTCCACTAAGGCAGCTAAGGCAGCAATCGCAGAGATCACCAGCCGCAAGAATGCACTGGTTGTCATCGACCGCAAGGACGACCTGGTAGCACTGTCAGCACGCAACCTGGAGAACGTACACGTTATCTACGCAGATCAGCTGAACACCTACGATGTTCTGATCTCAGATGACGTTATCTTCACCAAGGATGCCTACGACGTATTTGTCGCAGTTGCTTCCAAGGCCAAGAAAGAGGCTGCTAAGTAATGTCTGTTACCACCTCAACTTTCAAGGATCCCCGCGACGTGATTATCGCTCCCGTCGTGTCGGAAAAGAGCTACGGTCAGCTCGACGAAGGTAAGTACACCTTCCTCGTAGACCCCCGCTCCAACAAGCTGGAAATCAAGCAGGCCATCGAGACCATCTTCGATGTCAAGGTTGCTTCCATCAACACCGCCAACCGTGCAGGCAAGCGCAAGCGCACCCGCCACGGTTGGGGTGCTCGTAAGAACACCAAGCGTGCGATTGTAACCCTCAAAGAAGGCGCAATCGACCTCTTCGGCGGTCCGGCAGCATAGGCTCCGGAGACCACTTTAGCGAAGGAAAGAAATATCTAAATGGGTATTCGTAAACACAAGCCGACGACCCCGGGTCGCCGTGGCTCGAGCGTATCAGATTTCGCAGAAATCACCCGCTCAACCCCGGAAAAGTCCCTGGTCCGTCCGCTCCCCAAGAAGGGCGGCCGTAACAACACCGGTCGCATCACCACCCGTCACAAGGGTGGTGGACACAAGCGCCAGTACCGTCTGATCGACTTCCGTCGTCACGACAAGGACGGTGTTGACGCACGCGTTGCACACATCGAGTACGATCCCAACCGTACCGCTCGCATCGCACTGCTCCACTACGTTGATGGCACCAAGCGTTACATCATCGCCCCCAACAAGCTTGCTCAGGGCGACATCGTTGAGTCAGGTCCCGCGGCCGATATTAAGCCCGGCAACAACCTGCCCCTGCGTAACATCCCTGTGGGTACCGTGATCCACGCTGTTGAGCTCCGCCCCGGTGGCGGTGCCAAGATGGGCCGCTCAGCTGGCGCATCTATCCAGCTGGTTGCAAAGGAAGGTAAGTACGCTCAGCTGCGTCTGCCCTCCGGCGAAATCCGCAACGTTGATGTCCGTTGCCGCGCAACCGTTGGTTCGGTTGGTAACGCTGAGCAGTCAAACATCAACTGGGGTAAAGCAGGCCGTAACCGCTGGAAGGGCATCCGCCCGACCGTTCGCGGTGTCGTCATGAACCCCGTTGACCACCCCCACGGTGGTGGTGAAGGTAAGACCTCAGGTGGCCGTCACCCGGTTAACCCCAACGGTAAGCCCGAGGGCCGCACCCGCCGCCCCAACAAGGAAAGCGACAAGCTCATTGTTCGTCGCCGTCGTACTGGCAAGAAGCGCTAAGGAGCCTGAAACATGCCTCGTAGTTTGAAGAAGGGCCCTTTCGTTGATCAGCACCTTTTTGTAAAGGTTGCAGCTCAGAACGAGAAGGGCACCAAGAACGTTATCAAGACTTGGTCCCGCCGCTCGATGATTATTCCCGACATGCTCGGTCATACCATCGCAGTGCACGACGGACGCAAGCACGTACCCGTGTTCATCACTGAGTCCATGGTCGGACACAAGCTCGGCGAGTTTGCACCGACCCGTACTTTCCGTGGCCACGTTAAGGACGACCGCAAGGGCAAGCGTCGCTAAGAACGGGTAACCGTTTTTAGATACGTTTCCCTTTCGGCAATAGACGAAAGAGAGATAGGCAATGGAAGCCAAGGCAACTGCGTCGTACGTACGCGTTACGCCTATGAAGGCACGCCGCGTCATCAACCTTATCCGTGGCAAGCAGGCGGAAGAGGCTCTGGCGATTCTGAAGTTCGCTCCTCAGGGCGCTTCAGAACCGGTATACAAGATCGTTGCATCAGCTGTTGCAAACGCTCGCCAGAAGGCAACCCAGCAGGGTCTGCCCTTCAAGGAGGAGGAGCTGTTCATCAGCGAAGCATACGCGAACGAAGGTCCCACCATGAAGCGATTCCAGCCTCGTGCCCAGGGCCGTGCGTTCCGCATCAACAAGCGCACCAGCCACATCACCGTGGTAGTTGCTACCCCGGAGAAGGAGGAGGGCCGCTAAATGGGTCAGAAAATTAACCCCAACGGTTTCCGACTTGGTATCACCACCAACCACGTTTCAAAGTGGTTCGCTGACTCCAACAAGGAAGGCGAACGCTACGCAGACTACGTTCGCGAAGATGTAAAGATTCGTGAACTCCTGTCAAAGGGTATGGAACGCGCAGGCATCGCAAAGGTTGAGATCGAGCGTACCCGTGACCGTGTTCGTGTGGACATCCACACCGCACGCCCCGGTATCGTTATCGGCCGCCGCGGCGCCGAAGCAGACCGTATCCGTGGCGAGCTCGAGAAGCTCACCGGCAAGCAGATTCAGCTGAACATCCTCGAGGTTGCTAACCCCGATCTGTCAGCTCAGCTGGTTGCCCAGGGCATCGCAGAGCAGCTTGCTTCACGCGTAGCATTCCGCCGCGCAATGAAGAAGGCAATCCAGTCCGCACAGCGTGCAGGTGCTAAGGGTATCCGTATCCAGTGCTCCGGCCGTCTGGGTGGCGCTGAAATGTCACGTTCAGAGTTCTACCGCGAAGGCCGTGTGCCCCTGCACACCCTGCGTGCGAACATCGACTACGGTTTCTTCGAAGCAAAGACCACCTTCGGCCGTATTGGCGTCAAGGTATGGATCTACAAGGGTGACCTCACCGACAAGGAGCTTGCTGCACAGCAGGCTTCTGGTAACCGTCGCGGCAACAACCGTGGTGGCGACCGTCGTCGTGCAGGTGGCCGTGGGCCCCGCCGTGAACGTCGTTCCGACAACGCTTCAGCACCCACTGAAGCAAAGACTGCAGAAAACGGTGAGGCATAAATGCTAATTCCCCGTCGAGTTAAGTACCGCAAGCAGCATCACCCCAAGCGTTCAGGTATGGCTAAGGGTGGCACCGAGGTAGCGTTCGGTGAGTGGGGCATTCAGGCTCTGACTCCCGCATACGTCACCAACCGTCAGATTGAAGCTGCACGTATTGCAATGACCCGTCACATCAAGCGTGGCGGTAAGGTTTGGATCAATATTTATCCCGACCGTCCGCTAACCAAGAAGCCTGCTGAAACCCGTATGGGTTCCGGTAAGGGTTCACCCGAATGGTGGGTCGCAAACGTAAAGCCCGGTCGAGTTATGTTCGAACTCTCCGGTGTATCCGAAGAAGTGGCTCGCGAAGCTATGCGCCTCGCAATCCACAAGCTCCCGATGAAGGCACGCGTTGTGCGTCGCGAAGGTGGTGAATAGAAATGGCAGTTGGATCAAAGGATCTGAGCATCGACAACCTCGCAGAGCTCTCCAACGAGAATCTGGTAGAGAAGCTGCGTGCGTCGAAGGAGGAGCTATTCAACCTCCGTTTCCAGGCAGCCACTGGTCAGCTTGAAAATCCCGGTCGTATCCGCTCGGTCAAGCGCGACATTGCACGTATTTACACTGTGCTTCGCGAACGCGAGCTCGGTATTCGTCCCGCAACCGAAGGTTAAATCACATGAGTGAAGTAAAGACTGAAGAGCGCGGCTACCGCAAGACTCGCCGCGGCTACGTTGTGTCCGACAAGATGGACAAGACTGTAGTCGTTGAGGTCGAGGACCGCGTGAAGCACGCACTGTACGGCAAGGTTATGCGCCGTAGTTCCAAGATCAAGGCACACGATGAGCAGAACACTGCTGGTATTGGTGACCTGGTTCTCTTGGCTGAGACCCGTCCGCTATCCGCTACCAAGCGCTGGCGCGTCGTGGAGATCATCGAAAAGGCTAAGTAAGCCCTAGAGATGAGTCAGACCTGGTGCTGACTTTTCAAGGTGCCCTTTCCCATTATTATTTGGGGGAGGGCACCTTTTTGCGCCCTGCTTCTGCTTGAAGCCCATGACTCAATAAAGTAAGGTAAGGCTTAGCTTATTATCCCAACCACTTTCTGAGGCTTCACTTTGTTACCCCTTAATAGACGTACTTTTTTTCTGACAACAGGTTTAGCGGCAGCAAGCGGGCTTACCGCCTGCTCACAGGCGGAGACCTCATCGGCCGCTCAGTCTGGAGCCAGCCGGATCGTAGTAGATGTTGAAGGTAATGAGGTCAGGTTGCCTGAGCGACCTCAGAAAGTAGTGACTCTCTCTGAACCGACCCTAGATGCGGCCTTGGCCTTAGGGGTTATGCCGGCGGGTACAGTTTCAGGCAGGGGGCAGGCAACAGTACCCCACTATCTTCAAGATAAAGCAGCAGATATTAAAATCCTGGGTTCTGTCTCGGAGCTCAACTATGAGGCCATTGGGGCTCTCAAGCCAGATTTGATCTTGGCTGATGGCACCAGTATCAATAACCGCCCCGATGTTCTGGATATTTTAAAGGCCATAGCTCCCTTGGTTTTTTGTGGGTATGCCGGTGGTCCGTGGCAGACCAATCTGGACTTTGTGGCCCAGGCACTGAATCTGCAAGATCGGGGCCAGCAGGTTAAAGATGAATATGCCCAGCTGACACGTTCTTTAGCCCAAGAACTTGCCCCTCAATACTCGGATAAAACCTTTTCTGTAGTTCGCTGGCAGGGGGGCGGGCCCTCTCTGATTCTTAAGGAACTACCGGCCGGTCAGGTGCTTTCAGACCTTAAATTGGCCAGACCTGCTGGTCAGGATCGTTTGGGTAGGGGGCATTCTGAACCTGTATCCCTGGAGAACCTATCTCTCATTGATGCTGACTATATGTTTTTTGGCACCTTGGGTGGCGCCAGCCAAGATAACCCCCACTCCGAGACCGGGGCTGATCGTCAGGGCGCGCAAGTAGCTTTAGAGGCTGCTCAAGAGACATCAGGCTTTACCGATCTCAAAGCCTATCGTCAGGACCATATTATTTTGGTTGACGGCTCGCTATGGACATCAACAGGTGGTCCCTTGCTCATGAAGGGAATTGCTGAGAATATCCGTGAGGTATTACTGACAGATTCTGCCCGGTAGATTCTCAAGGTCCCTAGAAAATAACGAGCGTTAGGTAAGAATTCGTGATGAGTCAAAACTCTCCCAAAGCTATTCGAGGGCGTCGCTACCTAGCCGCGCTTACTCTTTCATCGGGTTTGGTCCTCTGTCCTGCCCTGGTGCAACCCAGTATAGATCCCTCTGGACTAGGCTTAGGTGCTCATGCGCTGGAGGCCAGCCCGCAGGTAGAGGTCACTAGCCCCGAGGGGGCTACAGTCAAAGGGCCAGATTCCATAAAATTTGGGCAGACTATAGAGGTGACCGGTAGCGGCTGGCTACACCCAGAAGGGGGTGGTTCTACCATTACCCTCAAGGCAGACAAGAGGGGCTTGACCCGGGGCGGCAGTGATATCCTCAAAACTTTTACGGCGGAGGACGATGGTAGCTTCAAGCTCACTCTCGACTACCCCAGCCTGGCTAACGGTTTTGATCAAGAGTGGGAGCCAGGCTCTGAGCATATTTTCCATTTTCTGACAGGTTCAGGCAAGGCCGGGGATGCTATGCGAGCCCTGGTACTACCGGTAACCATTGAAGGCGAGCCTGATTCGCCGGCCCCTGCCCCTGATACCAGCCAATGGACCAAGCTAAGCGCCGGTCAGGCCTCGCTGTTCATTAAGCCCTACCAATCTGGTGAAAAAATCCGGGTGCGGGGCCAGGGCTGGGTTAAAGGCCAAGGTCAGGGCGGGTCCGTCGTAGCCCTCAAACTGGCCTCCGGTCAGGATACTTTCTATGAGAGGGCAGATAACAGTGCCCAAAACGCCTATCTGAGAACCCTGGGGCAAGCTGAGCTGGGGGAGGACCGGACTATTTGGGCACTGCTAACAGATGATGCGTCGGTGGCTAATCCTCAAGAGGGCATCTATCTCATCAGTTCAGATGGTTCCTTCGATCTAGAGCTAGAGGTGCCAGAACCCTTGCGCCAGGCCCAAGCTGGGCAGTATCTGGCAGTCCAGACCCTTTCTGGTCGCTTTGCCCCCGGAGATACCCGGCGTTCAGCTCGTTCTGAGCCGGTGCCGGTTAATGGGCTTGCCTCTCAGGAGGGGAAGAAAGATGACCAGGTCACTTGCCAGACCGAGCAGGCCTCACCTTCGGCCCGGCTGGCCCAAAAGACGGTTCAGGCAGGCGGTAGCTTGCACCTGCTGGGGCAGGGCTGGTGTAACCCCCAAGGTAAGGGAGCACCCCGTATAGCGGTTAAGATTGATGATGCCGCTATCTCGCACCGAGATACGGCGGTTCATAGCAATAAGACTATCTGGGCGATTATCGAACCTGACCCCAAAACCGGAGAAATTGATACCTGGATTCAGCTTCCTGCCGCTGATGGCAGTGACTCAGAACCGGGGCTCTCTGAGGGAGCTCATAGCTTACGGCTCTTGGCAGGTTCGCTTCAAGCTGGTGACATGAGGGTTTCCTACGGTGGAACTGGCACCCTGGACTTTATCGTCGGTAAGTATGCTCCCACCAGAATGCCTGATGTGCTTAGTGAAGAGGAGATTACCTCTAGCCCCCGCAATGAGGTCATGGTTAAGCGAGATGGCCTCAAGATCTCTGTGACAGTTCCCCAAGCAGAGCCCGGCCAGTGGGTAAGGGTCAATCCCTACCTGGGCGGTTCGATTCGAGCACGCTGGGGCAGTACATGGCAACAGCTAGATCAGGACAGAAGCATCCACTACTCCATGCCTGAGAGTTTGGCAGCAGGGGATTACAAGTTTGTCGTCCAGAGCGGTGATCAAGAGAGCTTTGGCAAATTGATGGGGTGGGCCAGCCTTAAAGTAGCGCAAGAGTCCCAGGATACTGGTAAGTCAGCTACCTGGAGCAAGGTGCTAGCCGGTGGCAATGCTGCGCAGGCTACTGGACTGAGCAGGGCTAGTGTGGGAACCCAACTTGGTGTCACAAGTCAGGCTGGTGTCTTGGGCAGGGCCCAAAATCCAGCCGCTGGTGGGCTGACAGGCGCTAACAACAGTAGTTCTCAACTGAGCAGGATTGTTCGCGTGGCTCCTGCCCCAGCCCAGGTCAAGCAGGCACCTCAAGACTCTAAAAAACCCACGCCCTCAGCTTCGGATCGGGTCCTAAAGGCCCCCCAATCCGCGAGAGTTGAGCCGGCTCAGGACCCGCTCATTAGCCAAGAGACGGTCGAACCGGGTGCCGATATGTCTCTTTTCAATAATCTGCTCTTGCTCGCTGGCGCGCTCCTTGTGCTTGTTGTGGTCTTGCTACCGCGCAAGAAACAGTAGACCTCCTTGCCTAAAATTTCGGATAGAAAGACAAAAAACATGCCTCTACAAACCTCCATGAGAAAGCTGCTAGCAGCTACGGTTCTTGGCTCAACTCTTGTTTTCAGTGCCCCCCAGGCCCTGGCCATCCCACCGGGTGGGGCTAGCGCCAATACCCCAGGTACTTCTTCAACGGTTACTCCTGGTAGCCTGCGTGCTGGTGACACCATCAGCTTCACTGTCTCGGGTTTCCCTGCCAACGAGCAAGTCAACGTCAAAATTGATAACGGGGATGCCTGCCCCTCTGACTCCCCTCAGGGGGCCTGCGTGGTTCACCAACTAAAAACGGATTCCCAGGGCAAGGCCTCGGGCTCCTTTGTGCTGTCGCGGGAATTAGCACCCGGCCAACATACCCTACGGTTCCTGGCTACAGAGATTATCTATAACTCCGATGGACAACAAAACGGAACGAGGGGATATTCAAACCAGTCCCCGGCCTTCACCATTGAGAGCGGGGAGCAGGACTCCCAGGGTGGCTCCTCGGGCGGGCAGGCAGCTCCCGGTGATAAGGGGCAGGCAGGTCAAGGCCAGAACTCCGGAGGCCAGAATCAAGGCCAGCAGAATGCGGGCTCTAATAGCGGGACCTCTGGAACCTCCCAGGGGCGAACCGACAGCGGGCAGACAGATGGCAATGGCAGCGGCCAAGAGGAAGTTATCTATCAGGATGCTGAGGGCAACCAAATTAGCAAAGAGGAGTATGATGCCCTCATGAAAGAGCAGGAGCAAGGCCAGCCTTCAGCATCGGCTTCGGGTTCTGCCTCCGCTTCGGCTTCAAGCTCCGCTTCTGCTTCGCCTGATCCCTCTGCTTCGGCCAGTTCGGTAGCCCAGGACCAGCCAGCTAGCCAGAAGCAGCAAGAAGGTTCTTTTCCCTGGATCGGCATCATTGGCTTGAGCCTAGCGGCCTTGGCTGCTGGCTTTGTCCTATGGCGTCGTCGCCAGGCCTAAGCATCATCAATGGCCAAGTACGCAAAAGCTGTCATGGGAGATATCCAGCGGCCGGTCATCGGTAAGCGCTCTGTGTGGTGGTTCCTGTTGTTCTTGACCCTGCTTGGGATCAGTATCGCTTTATCACTTTTTTGGGGCTCGCACCAGCTAGATAGCAGTACTGTCCTCCAGGTGCTTGGGGGGCAGGGCCCAGATCAAGCTCAGAAGATTATTTGGGAACAGCGCATCCCCCGCACGGGCCTAGCCCTGGTCTGCGGAGCTGCTTTGGCTCTAGCCGGGTCCTTGATGCAGTCTTTGACTCGTAACCCCTTGGCAGAACCGGGCCTACTGGGCATCAACGCGGGAGCCTCGGTTGCCGTTGTCCTTTCTGTGGTTTTATGGGGAGCTGCCGGTATATATAGGTATATGGGAGCCGCTCTGGTGGGGGCCTGCCTGGCTACCTTAGCTGTTTATCTGCTGGGGCGGGGGGCTCGGTCCTCCATCATCAGACTGGCGCTGGCAGGGGTGGCTTTATCGGCTGCTCTGAGTGCTCTTAATCAGGTCCTGATCCTATCTAACCAAGAAGCCTATGACGAGTTTAGATTCTGGGTTGCCGGTTCTCTTCAGGGGCGGGGGAGCGATGTATTCTTAGCGCTCAGTCCTTTGCTGGGCCTGGGTTTTCTCCTTGCTTTCTGGGTTACCCCGGCTATCAATGCACTGGCTATGGGTGAGGAGAGCGCTATATCTTTGGGGGTCAACCTGAAGAAAACTTATTTCCTGACTCTGGTTGTTGTAACACTGCTGGCAGGTTTGGTGACGGCTGCTATTGGTCCTATAGCTTTTGTCGGTCTAGCCGTTCCCTATATGGTGAGATATTTCGTAGGTAATGATCTTCGGTGGGTTAACTTAGGCTCCATGATTTTGGGTCCCTGCTGGCTTCTGAGTGCAGATGTTCTGGCTCGCCTGATCTTCGCGCCCCAGGAGACCCATGTGGGCATCATAGCTACCCTGGTCGGGGCCCCCTTTTTTGTGATCATGATGAGCCGCCGTAAAGAGGTGGTTCTATGAGTCTGACCCAGCAGCGCGGTCTACATATCAGCAGAGCGCGGGATCTGGCGGGCAGGCCGGTCCTGGCCGTATCTGGCCTGATGAACTTTCAGCTGCCCCTGCGGCTGGCTTTCTACAACCTTTGCCTCTACCTACTGATTCTTGCCCTTGGCCTTTGGGCGTTGACTCAGGGAGATTATGACCTGTCTCCCGCTCAGGTTCTTCAGGCCCTCAAAGGTGGTTCTGATGATGCCTTAGCTAGCTATTTTGTGAGAGAAGTAAGAGCTCCCCGAATTGTTGCTGCTCTCTTAGTAGGCCTAGCCCTGGGAGTTTCCGGCGCTATCTTTCAGATTATTTCCGGTAACTCGCTGGGCTCCCCAGATATCATTGGTTTTACCTATGGTGCGGCTACAGGCGCACTGATCAACATCATTATTTTTGATGCTGGCCCCTTAGGGATAGCCTGTGGCGCTATTAGCGGTGGCTTGGTCAGCTCTCTCATCGTTTGGTTTTTGACACGTCAAACAGGGCTTCGCGGTACCCGTCTGGTCTTGATTGGGCTGGGTTTAGGGGCCACTCTTTCGGCCTTGAATGCTCTCTTGGTGGTAGGGGCCTCCCTCACTCAGGCTCAAACTGCTGCCTCATGGATGGCGGGGAGCCTCAACACCATGAATTGGGGAAAAATCAGTTTCTTGGCTCTGGGACTGGTCATTTTGCTTCCCCTGAGCTGGAGCCTGAGCAGGCCCCTGGGCTCTCTTACCTTTGGCGGACAGATTGCGGTAGGGCTGGGTGTTCCTCTGACAAAGGTCAGGGTTACAGCACTTTTCGTAGGAGTTTTGCTTGTCTCCCTTGCTACGGCAGTGACCGGTCCTTTGGCATTTGTGGCCTTGGCGGCACCGCACCTTGCCCGAAAAATTACTAGAGTCCAGGGTGCCGGGCTGGCAAGTGCAGCAGCTACTGGGGCTTGCCTGGTACTCCTATCGGATCTTATCGGTCAATACGCCTTCAGGGCCCCTCTACAGGTGGGGGTCGTTACCGGTGCCTTAGGCGGTATATATTTGGTCTACCTGATTGCTATGGAAGGAAAGCGCTGATGGTGCTAGCTCAGCCCGAATCGAGACTTCAGGCTCGGGACCTCTGCCTTGGCTACGGGGCTCAGGCTGTTCTTGAAGGTGTTGACTTGGATGTTCTCGAAGGAGAGCTTACGGTCATTCTTGGCCCTAATGCCTGCGGAAAATCTACCCTTCTCAAAGCACTGTCAAGAGTCTTGATACCTCAAGGAGGGCAGGTTCTCTTAGACCAGGAACTGATGCAATCGCTCAAATCGAAAGATATTGCCCGGGTTCTAGCTATGTTGCCGCAAACACCGGATATTCCTGCAGGTGCGACTGTTGCGGATATTGTGGCTAGGGGCCGTTACCCCCACCAGGGTTTTCTGAAAACCTGGTCCGCTCAAGACCAAGAAATATGTACTCAAGCTATGGCCTCAGCTCAGGTTTTAGATTTGGCTGAGCGCAGTATCGAAGAGCTTTCTGGGGGGCAACGCCAGCGGGTCTGGATTGCTATGACCCTGGCTCAGCAGACCCCCCTGGTCCTCCTCGATGAGCCAACTACCTATCTTGATATCACCCATCAAATAGAGGTGCTTAATCTGACTCGGGAACTGTACCGGCAGGGGAGTACTGTGGTGGTGGTTCTTCACGACCTTAATCTAGCTTTTCGGTACGCTACACACGTAGTCTTGATGCGTTCCGGTAAAATTCTTGCCCAAGGGGACCCTCGCCAGATTGTGACTGAGAGCCTTATCAAAGAAGTGTACGGTCTAGATTCCCTGGTCATTGAAGACCCCTGCTCCGGTACGCCCCTGGTTATTCCTACCTTCTCTCAGGGGGCCTAGCCCATGAAGAGTCATCCCACTCCGCCCAAGATACCCCGTCCTCTGCCAGCACCGCGGGTCAGCTCGCCCTTGCTAGGTGCCCTCCTGGACCGGTTAGGGCCAGCAGATACTGCAAGCCTGAATCATGAGCTTGAAGCGCTGACGGCTCAAGGAACACCTCTGGTAGAGACACCTCCTGCCGAAGCCACAGCAGCTGATGAACAGATAGTTACCTTCCTGTACAAGCACCCTTCTGCTCAGCGAGTGCTGATCTTTATCAATCGCTTGACCGATGAACGGAATCTAGCTGATTCTCTGATGGAACCGGTGGGCCAGTCATCATACTTTGCCATTAGCTTTCGTATGAAGAAGGATTGGCGGGCCTCCTATTGTTTTATCGTTCAGGAGCTTGATCATGCAGCTCCTTGGGAAGCTGCTTTCAATCAGTGGCAGCTCCGGCAGGCTCTGGATGAAGGGGTTACTGATCCCCACAACCCCCTACGCTGTCTAAATAGTCGTGGCCGGGAACTCTCGGTTGTACAACTAGAGCAGGCGCCCTTACAACCCTACCTCTCTGACTCCCAGCCGCATGAGTCTGCCTGGTTGAGGACCAGTGGAGGCCGTCAATATTTTCTATGTAGGTTGGGCCAACTTGAGCCTGGATCGCCTATTGTCTGCCTTCTGGATGGGGAACAATGGTTGTCTATGGGGCTTAAGGGAATGCTGATGGCAGCCCACCAGGATAAGTACCTGCCCTCCTGCCTGTTCATTTTTGTCCACTCAGGGGGGCGGGAGCAACGTTGGCAAGAGCAGGCCGGTGATTTCCCATTTGCTGACTTCCTGGCTGATGAGTTACTTGTTGAGGCACTTGAAGGCACAGCACAGAAACTGGGGGAGCAAGAGGTTGTCGTGGTGGGCCAGTCCCTAGGTGGCCTTTCTGCGCTTTTGGCGGTACTTAAACGCCCTGATGTTTTCACTGCGGCATGCGCCCAGTCGGCCTCGCTCTGGCAGGAGATAGCCTTTAGCCAGCTGGAGGATGCCAGTCAAGACCAAGCCCTTTCTCCTAGACACCGCTTATTCCTTGAGGTGGGGGAGCAAGAGTGGGTGCTATTACCAGCCCACGAACGTTTTGTCACTCGTGCCCGTGAACTGGGTGTCATGGTGGACTATCAGACCTATAACGGAGGGCATGATTATGCCTGCTGGCGAGGTTCGCTGATCCCGGCTTTGCGCCGCCTGCTCCATGAAGGGTTGAAATAGTACAGTATTTTCTTTCCTAATTCAATCAGGATTAAAAGGTTACCCTGATTTTTAAATCAGGTTGAAATAAGTTAGAAATTAGGTAATCCTTAATTGGGGCTCGACGGGTGAAGAATGCCAAACTCGATGCCCTGTCAATGCACAGTACATGAGGCCTCCGGCCTTAGTCTCCTAAGGAGAAAATCTTATGAACAGCCCCCACCCCAAGCGCACCCTAAGCTCAGCTCTGGTTGGAGTGTGCGCCCTGAGCCTTTTGGGCTCTTCCTTTATGGTGCCCGCACAGGCAGCCGATGCCCCCGCCCGTGATATCAGCGTACAGGCCCAGCAAACCGCCGGTATCCCCGGTCAGTACCAGGCATCCTACTCGGCCAAGAACAACAAGATGTGGGTCACCGGCTCATTCGGCCGTAATATGACCGTTTCATCTTTGGCGCGAGTCAATCCTGAAACCATGAAAATTGAAGCAGTCGCAGAGCTTCCGACCGTCCGCTTTGGTAGCGGTAAGAGCTCAGGCTACAGCTACATGGGCGTTTACGGCGTAGCGGTAGACGATGCCAACAACAAGGTTTGGGTAACCAATACTCGTAACGACTCGATTTCTGTCTACGACCAGGACAGCATGGAGCTGGTCTGGACCAGCTACGACTATTTTGCGACCGACACTGACGTTGAGCACCCCCGGTCAATCATTATTGATAACAAGCGCAATAAGGCCTATGTCACCGGTCGCTACAATGTTTGGTCGATTGATTTGACCTCACACGAGGTCAAGAACCTGGCCATCAAGCCAGAAAGTGATGTCCGTGTTCTGACCATGAACCCCACCATCGATGAGACGACCGGTAAGCTCTACGTTCCTGAGCGCTCTAGCGGTACTGTTCAGATTGTGGACCTGGACACTTTCAGCCTGGAATCTGAATTTACTGTTCACGCAGATGACCCTGCAGCAGACACCCTGCCTTCAGCGGTTGCTATCGATCACTCTCTGAATGAAATCTTCATCTCCTCCCAGGGCAAGGATGGCGCTAACTCTGGCGTGACTGTTTACGATCTAAACACTCACGAATACAAGAAGAGCATCCCCTTCGGTACTCGTTCACTGGGTATTGTCAATGACGAGGACCGTGACCTGGTCTACGTAGCTGACTTCGGTCAGGGATCAGTGGGTGTTATTGATGCGGCTGCCGGTCAGCTGGTTGCCGAAGTTAACACCGGTGACTCCAAGACTAACGACCTAGCTATGGCTGCCGATGGTTCTGTCTTCGCCGTTGATAAGAACCCCTACAAGACCGGCCTGAGCGTTCCTTTTGCTCTTGACTTCGCTACCGGCCAGAATGCCCCCGGTACAACCACTTTCTCCAGTGGTGAGACCGTCGACATTGAGGTCAATTCCTTTACTCGCCTGACTGTTGACGCCAAGGGTGCCACACTGCCCGAGGCAGAAAAGTCAACTGAGACCACTGACGGTGTCACCGTAACCGGTGTTAAGGCCGTACAGGAAGGCCAGGCTCTAGAATTTAGTGGAACCGGTTGGACCACCGAAGACGGCAAGGGTTCTGTCATTGTTGCAAAGCTGGATGACGGTGGTGTCAGCGTCAATGAGCCGGTCAAGAACCCCGTCACCGGTGACCCCATCAAGAATAAGACCGTCTACGGTGCAGTTGCCGCAGATGAGCAGGGTAATTGGACCCTCACCATGCCCTTCCCCACTCAGGACAATTCAAGTGTTGAGCCTCAGGAATGGGCAGCTGGCACTGAGCACAACGTGCGCTTCCTGACCGGGTCAATGGCTGAGAATGACAAGCGCCGGGCGGTAGGTTTCAAGTTTACTGTTGCAGCACCGCAGGCTGCTACCCCTGTCAGCCCCAAGAAGATCGACCCTGCCCAGGTGGATTTCCAGGGCTACCCTGAGCTGACTAAGACCACAGATCAAGACTTCGTCACTGTGAGCTTCAAGGACGTGCCGGAATCCCTCATGTTCCAGCAGGAGATTATGTGGGTTGCTGAGCACGGTGTTGCCAAGGGCTGGCCTGATAATACCTATAGGCCTTTTGAAAACATCGAACGTGGAGCTATGGCGGCCTACATGTACCGCCTGGCTGGCTCACCCCGCTACCACGCACCCGAGGTATCACCCTTTAGTGATGTTTCCACCGACCACCCCTTCTACAAGGAGATTGCCTGGTTGCAGCAGGCCGGAATCACCACCGGCTGGCCCGATGGGACCTTCCGTCCTAGTGAAAGCATCAACCGTGATGCTATGGCCGCTTTCTTCTACCGGGCTGCTGGTTCACCCGACTACACCCCCTCAGGTGATGGTGCCTTCAAGGATGTCCAGTCAAGCACTGCATTCTACAAGGAGATTTCCTGGCTCAAGGACCAGGGTATTACCACCGGCTGGCCCGATGAGACCTTCCGCCCACTGACCCCCATCAAGCGCGATGCTATGGCAGCTTTCGTCTACCGCTACCAGGACAAGCTAGATGTGGAAGCATCTGCTAAGTAGTAGACACTTGCTCTAAGGCAGGACTCCTCACACTTCTGGCCCCTCCACATCCCGGTGGAGGGGCCAGAAGTTTTAGAGGCAGCTATCAAGGGTAGCCAGGGAGCAAAGAGGGCCCTGCCCCGAATCTATGCTTATCATGTCCAGTCCGGGCGGTTGCTGGTCAGGATATTCCCAGCCTAGGTAGTCTAGGCTCAGAGAACGAGCCAGGCCCTGCCCCCGGGCTTTGAGGTAGGCTTCCTTCCTGGTCCACAGCCAGGTTAATCTTTCGGTGAGTTCGGCCTCGGAAAGGTCCCCCAGCTCTTCCTTTTCTGCGGGGTGTAAATAGGGTAGGAGCCAGTCACCTGCTCTGCTAGTGGCCAGACATTCCAGATCTACTCCGACAGGGGTGTGGGCCTGCCGAGCTAGGGCAATGGCAAGCCACTGGTTGCTGTGAGAGAGTGAAAAGCTAGCTCCGGGGCACAGGGGCTTGCCCCAGGGGCCATAGCTAATCTCTACCTGACCGGGGCTTAGGCCCAAAGGCTGACAAAGGCTAAGCCGCAGGAGTATCCGGGTGAGCGCCCAGTGCTTGCCACGACAGCCCTGGGGATCTAAAAGGTCCAGTCTGCTGGCTTTTTCCTGTTCGGCCTGTGTCAATGAAGTCCAAAAGCTTTCCAGGCCGGGGTGGTTGGCGGCGCACCAAAAATCAAGCCGGTAGATACTGACGTGGGCCCTGGTGAAGTGATAGCTCCGGTAGGGCTTAAGAGGAAAAGGTCGCAAGAGATGGCACCTAGTCTGGTGGGCTAAAAACAGACCTTGTGGCGGACAAGCCAGCGCCTAGCTCTTGGCCGCGGGCACACTGGCCTTGAGGGCTGCAAGAACCGTTTGCATTTTTGCCTGGGTCTCGGCTAGTTCTTTGGCAGGATCAGAGCCGGAGACAATACCGGCTCCAGCAAAAACATTAACCTTAGACGAGACTCTTTGCAGGCAACGAAGCACCAGCGACCAGCGCCCGTTACCCTGACTATCTGCCCAGCCCACAATCCCACTGTAGTAGCCTCTTGGGTAAGACTCCAGCTGGCTAATGCGGTGCTGAGCGAGAGCTTGGGGAGCACCACAAACTGCTGGGGTTGGGTGAAGCGAAGCTGCTAGATCTAGCGAGCTAATACCTGGAGGGACCTGAGCCCTAATAGGAGTACCAAGGTGCCACATTGAATCCGTAGACATGACCTCAGGGCCACTGGGCCTAGAAATCTCTATTCCATCAAAAAGCTCAAGTTGCTTGAGGATATGCTCCACTACCAGGGAATGTTCAAAGAGGTCCTTGGGGGAGTGGAGCAAAATCTTTTGAGCCTCTTGCAGATCTTTGGCCTGATGGGCTGCAATTGATCCAGCCAAGGGATGGGTAGTGAAACTTCCCGAGTTTAAATCGACCAGGACTTCTGGGGAAGCACCAATCCATGTTTCATGGCCTGATAGGGGGACACGGAAGACGTCGGCGTGAGGATTGTTCCGGTTCAAACGGTCAAAGACAAGGCGATCGAACGCCGCTATATTCTCTGGGGCAGTAGCTAGGTCGAGGGTTTTTTTCCAGGAAAGAACAATCTTTTGATAGTCTCCTGAGCTAATCTCGGTCAGTGCTTCCTCTACAGCCTGCCGGAAGCTCAGAGCACTTTCCCTATTAATCTGGTTGTCATCCTCAGTGGCAAGTATGAAATCCAGGTCTGGCTCAGGAACAGATACAGTTTTCTGGTGGGGAGCAAAGGAATAATCTGTGCTGTGAATGAGCGTGGAGGGGCTTTTGGGATCAAAGGGAATGATGCCGCAAATGATTGCGTCCTGATCACCGTAGGTAGAGAAAAGATCATCTAATGAACACTGAGCCAGGGGTAGGCTAAGACAGGTACCTGATGGGACGCTGAGATGTTTACCTTGGCTTACAAAGTCGAAGAGCGGGAGCTTATTTTTAGCATTCATCGTTGTGTAGCACCTCCATCGGCGGTCAACTCGGCAAGTGTGATGTGGGAGGAAGCTGATGAGAGTAAAAAGTGTACTACTGAAGCGATTTCCTCGGGCCGAGCAATTTTTTTGAGAGGAATGCCATTTCTATAATGCTCTGGTGAACCAGCAATTGTTTCTTGACTCAAATCCTGTCCCTGCCATATGGGCTCTAGCATGGGTGTGAGCGTTGTTCCAGGGCATATGACATTCGCCCGGATGCCGTACTGGCCGATTTCTAGGCCCAGAGAACGGGTGTAATGGGAGGCAAAAGCCTTGCTGGCCCCATAGGCGCTAAAGAGGGATCGTGGGCCGGTAG
Source organism: Rothia sp. P5766 (assembly GCF_048513555.1). NCBI lineage: Bacteria > Bacillati > Actinomycetota > Actinomycetes > Micrococcales > Micrococcaceae > Rothia > Rothia sp. P5766. The sequence goes on from NZ_JBLXXS010000008.1 coordinate 115,592, forward strand.
CTGCATTGGAGGCAAGCGTTACGATTGAGCGCTGTCGATAGAGACTGGGATCCTGATTGTCAGCTACCATGTGGCGGGCTGCCGCATTAGAGGTGTTGAAGACTCCTAGAGCATTGACAGCTAGAACTTTTTCAAGATCTTGTGCACTACATTCTAAGGCCGGCCCATGGTGAAGCAACCCTGCGGCATTGACCAACCCCAGGATGGTGTAGCTTTCGTTGATCTGAGAAAATATTTTATCAATGCTTTCAGCCTGGGATACATCTGCCTGAATTGTGATAACTCCAGCGCCCTCAGATAGTTTTTTATCTCCTGCCTCCAGGCTAAGCCCTATGAGTGTGCAGTCCTTAAACTCGGGGCTTTGGGCGAGTATATCTAGCGTGGCAGATCCTATTCCTCCACTTGAACCAGTCACGATGATGCAGGGCGGACGAGATGATTGGGCAGTCATAGCGGTTCTTACGAAGTCCTTAGGTAGGGTCGGGTGGGGACTGTGGTCAGCTCTTGAGAATTCTTGCGCTCTGGATGGTTTGCCCACACCGCTGAGCTACGTAGGAGAGGGCCATCAGGTGCTCTTCCCGGGAGAAATCAGCTTGGGCATCGCCGATAAAGAAGACCTTGTAACCCTTCATGAAGGCTGTAAGCGCTGTTGTGAGGCACCCGATATGTGAGTATATCCCGGTAATCCAGAGTTGATCTTTGCCGTAGTTGCGCAGCCGATGATCAAGGTCGGTTCGGTAGAAGGCACAGTAGCGCCACTTGGTCAGCACCGTATCCTCTGGTCTTGGGGCTAACTGCTGGATGATCTGTGCTCCCTGGGCGGATTGCATGCCTGAACCCCAAAAATCATTGAGTAACTGCCTATCTTGGGGTTGCTGAGCGGGGGGCTGAGCGGTGTATATCAGGGGCATATCTTCTTGCCGGGCAAACTGGCTGAGTAGGTCAATGTTGTCAATTGCCCGCTTAATTTGGCTTTCAGGGTGGGGATCGAAAGCATCCACGAAGTGGTTCTGCATATCGTGAACCAGCAAGGCTGCTCGGCTGGGGTCGGGGAGCCATTCTGTGCTGTTGGTTGGAAAGGCATCAGTATCGAGCGTATAGCTGGCGATCCTGGGAAGCATATTTAGGCTATCCTAATTCTCTTATAAGGCAAACATGATATTTTTATGAAGACCACCTTAAAATTAGCTGATATATGCCTTGCTTGCAAACAAGGTTGCCCTGGTATTCTTGCTAAGGTTAGGGAAGGCTGAGCTGTAGCGTAATCTGCGGCTATCAGTTCCTGAGCTAGTCAGATCTAGCTAGGATAAACCAATGAACTGTTTGGGATGAGAGTGTATGAGCCATAGAGACCTTGCTAGCCCCTTTGATGAGCTCAAGCCGGTTACTAGGAGCCCCCTAGAATTCCAGGGTTTTGTCCCCGAGGAGCGGCTCAAGGACTATTACCTCAAAGGCTACTATCAGCCTCAAACCATAGCTCAGTTCCTGCAAGAGAGCCTGAGTAAGTACGCTGATCAGCCCGCGGCCATTGGTCTAACTCATCAGAGTCAGGGGGAGGGCTCCGGCTCCCAGGAACAAAAATGGACCTACAAACAGTTGGCCGCACAAGCGGAGCTAGCCGCTCAGCGTCTGCAGTCTCTGGGGGCTAGAAAGGGCGATAGGGTTCTGCTGCAACTTCCGAACTGTCTGGAGTTTCTCTCCTACATGGTGGGTTCTTTTCAGCTGGGTCTTGTCCCTGTTTTCTGCCTTCCTAAGCACAGGGAACGCGAGCTAGAGCATTTTGCGCGACAGGTGGATCCTGCCATCCATATCTTTGCCCAGGGCGCCGAAAACTGCGACTATTGGTCCCTTTACCGGGCATACTCGCAGCGCATGCTAGCAGCAGATCTAAGGCCCCCTCTGGCCTTGGACATTACCGAGCCGGGGCAAGGACTTGAGCCCCAGGCGGGGTTGCCTGGGTGTCCAGATGCAGAGGAGACAGCGGATAAGTGCGCGAAACCCTGGGAATCGGTAGCGCTCTTTCAGCTTTCGGGGGGCACTACCGGCAGGTCCAAGATGATTCCCCGAACCCATATGGACTACCTCTACTCCGTGCGAGAGTCAGCCCATATTTGCCAGCTAAGTCCCCAGACCAAAATGCTGGTTGTGCTACCAGCTGCCCACAATTTCACTATGAGTTCGCCAGGCATACTGGGGGTTTTGTACTCGGGCGGAACCCTTATTATGGCCGGTGATCCCAGCCCTCAAACCGCATTTGGTCTGATCCAGCGGCACGGTGCAACCATGGCCTCTCTGGTCCCGGCACTTGCCAGGGCTTGGGCTTTACTGGCTGAAAGAGGCGGGCTGTCCTTTCCAAGCCTAGAGTTGGTTCAGGTCGGTGGGGCAAAATTTAGCCCCAGCGCTGCCCGCCATCTGGTTGAGGTTCTGGGTGTCAAACTGCAACAAGTCTTTGGCATGGCTGAAGGGCTAGTTAATTACACGCGTTTGGATGATCCCCTGGAGATAGTATTGACCACCCAGGGAAGACCAATCAGCCCCGATGATGAGATTCTGATCCTTGATGACCAGGACAAGATCCTTCCAGCAGGTCAAGCCGGGCACCTTCTAACTAGAGGTCCCTACACGATTGGTGCCTACTACCGGGAGGAAAAAGCCAATAGGGAGAGTTTTACCGATCAGGGCTTCTACAGGACTGGTGACCTGGTAGTAGCCCACCCGAGCGGCCATCTAGAGGTAGTGGGCAGAGCTAAAGATCAGATAAATCGCGCCGGCGAAAAAATCTCGGTTGATGAGATCGAAGATTTTGCCTTGCAGCTCCCTGCAGTCCAGGATGCAGTAGCAGTTGGGCTACCTGATCCAGATGTTGGTGAGCGTATCTGTTTAGTGCTCTTGGCAGGCGACCTCAAGGCTTTCGGGCCCAGCCCCCTAGATTATGTTCGTCGTGCCTACCGTCAAGCGGGTTTTGCTACCTATAAGTTGCCTGAGAGGGTTGAGCTTCTGAGCCAATTCCCCTTGACCAAGGTGGGAAAGATTTCCCGCAAGGAACTTAGAGAGCGCATCGGAAAAATCATCAGTAGCCCCCAGTAAAAACAGTTACCGGAGCAAAACAGGAAGAGGGAAATTTTGCTAGTTGGCCAAGAGGTGCTCTGCCCAGGTAAGGGTCCTCGTGCCCACCTCCTCTGAGCGCCAATAGAGTTCCCGGCCTTCCTGCGCCCTTGAAATATTAACAGCTAATCATAGAAAGGTTACCCTCATGACCCAAGAAGAACTCCTGGAACTGCTCCACAAGCAGATGGGAGACAAGCTAAATCAGGCAAGTATCAAAGAACAGCCGCAGGCAGACCTCTTGGAGGCCGGTTTGGACTCTATGGGGGTCTTTTTCCTGCTCGATGACCTGGCCCAAAAGGGGTACCAGCTTGAATTTACCGACTTTATAGCTCAGCCAACCTTGGCTTACCTCATGGAGGCGACGCAGGGTGAGAGCTGAGCGGTGGCATGACCTACCTGCCTCAATGGTCGGCATCTACTGCGCCACGGCGGCAGAACCGCAGAATCCCAGATACAACACCGCTGAGCTCATTGAAATCAGTGGTAGCTTGGACTACCAGGTTTTGGAAGCAGCCCTGCATGATGCTTATTCTGAACATGAGGCTATAGGGGCAGAGTTTTGCCAGGAAGAGATAAAACAAGCCCCCCAGGGTTTAAAAAGTAAACAGGTCACTCCTCAGTGGAGAGCGCGGACAACACCTGAGGACCAAGAGCAGAGAGAGCTCATAGAGCACTGCCGCTTACCAGAACAGCAGAATCAGTTTGAGGCAGTCAGCCAGTGGTGTTATCAGCGAGCTCAGCAACCCCTAGACGTGTTTAACGGCAAGGGGGTAGATGCTGTACTCATCGAGATGGGTCAGAGAACCTGGCTCTACCACGCAGCCCATCACCTGATAGCTGACGGCTACGCTGTGCACACACTTTTGGGCCGCTGGGCCCAACTGTACCGGGAAGGTCTGCACGGGCAGAGCACAGTCGGTAAGCGCTCATCGCTAGCGGAATTGACTATTCAGAGCCAAGAACAAGCTGATCGGGCACTCCAAGATAGGCAGGCCTGGATCAAGAAACTGGCAGAAGAGGATCTCAGCGCCGATACCTCAGTTGCCCAGGCCACGGCACCGGCAAGCTTCAGGCCTTACCGCTCACGCCACACTGTCAGCCAGCAGCTCCAGGCTAGCCTCCTTAAAGCCAGTAAGGATTTCGGGGTGGGTTGGTCTCAGCTACTGACCGCTGCTTTAGGCTCTTATCTAGCCAGGGCAGCTCGGAGCGAGGTGAGCCGCCTTGCGGTGCCTCTGATGAACCGTACTCTTGCCGGTTCCAAGGCTAGCGCGCTTACCCTTTGTAGTGCTGTCAACCTCCTGCCTCTTGCGGTCCCAGCGAGCGGTGATGTTAAGGAGCATGCCCAGAAAGTTGCTCAGGAAATGGCCTTTGCCCAGGGGCACCCCCTGGCACGCTATGAGGACCTGGAAAGAATAACTGCTAGTAGGGGTCGTCTGACCGGGGCTCAGATCAATATTGTTCCTTTTGAATCAGCGCTCGATTTTGGTGGTGGCACCACAGGCCGGATCCATAATCTGCTTGCAGGGCCGGTTGAGAATATAACTGTCTGCCTAAGGGGAATGCCAAGACCCGGGGCGGACTTAAGCCTGGAAGTAGACTGTAACCCAGCTCTCTACAGCCTAGAAGAAAGTCACTTGCATGGTGAGCGTATCCTTAGCTGGCTTGAACAGTACGCTCAGCTGTGTGGGCGTGGAGGTGAGCTCGATCAATTAAAGCAAGCAACGGCCAGTGAAAGAACTGCCCTGGAAGAGTTTAACAGGACCGCCCATGATGTGAACTACCAGCCCTTGGCTGCCCGTTTTCTTGAATTTAGCCGGCGACAGCCAGAAGATTTTGCGGTCATTGAGGCGGCCCCCTATGATTCCTACGGCTCCTCTGAGACCGAATTTGGTCACCGTACTTTGACCTACCAGCAGCTAGCGGACCTGAGCCTTCGCTACGCAAGGGCTCTCCAAAGCTACGGTGTCAGCAGGCAGGATACCGTTGGCTTGCGGGTTGAGCGTGGTCTGGAGCAGTTCATCTTGCTTTATGCTCTCTTACATCTGGGGGCAGTTTACCTCCCCCTGGACCCGGCCCTACCCGCTGGTAGGATCAGCTCCATGTGCCAGGACGCCCAAGCCAGTCTTATCTGCCAGGGACCTGGTGTGGCCCCTTTGGAAGGGCAAATGGTACCTGAGCTGGTGAGCTGGCAAGAGCTCACCGAACGAGCAGTAGCTTTAGGCCCGGAAGAACTGATAGAGGCAGGGGCGGGCAGTAGCCTTCAAGCTCATGAAAATATTTACGCCCTCTTTACCTCTGGCTCTACCGGCCGCCCCAAGGGAGTTATCACCAGCGCGGGAGCTCTAGCCAACCGGCTTGCCTGGCAACAAGACCTGCTCAGGCTAGAGGAAGGTGAGCGGGTACTGCATAAGACCCCAATCTCTTTTGACGTGCATATCTGGGAACTCTATTGGCCTCTGACTCAGGGGGCCACCGTAGTGGTTGCTGCCCCTGGCGGGCATAGAGACCCCCAGTACCTAGCCGGCATCTTGGAACAAGGCGGTGCCGACCTTGTGCATTTTGTTCCCAGCATGCTAGCAGCCTATCTGGATTCTCTGGCACTCCTGGATAGCCCTCAAGCCGGCAAGCAAGGCCCTAGAGCTTTTATTTGCTCTGGTGAGCAGCTCCCAGCTTCAAGTGTCCTGCAGGTTCATAGGCGTTATCAGGCTCCGGTCCATAACTTTTACGGCCCGACCGAAGCAGCTATTGATGTGACAGCTTTTTCTGCTTTGCCCGGGAGTTCATACAGCCAGGTGCCTATTGGCAGACCGGTGTGGAATACCGGCCTCTCTATCCGCGACCTGGCCGGGCAAGAGTGCCCCCCCGGGGTAGTGGGGGAATTGCACCTGCACGGTGTGCAGGTGGCAAGCGGCTATCTGCAAAGACCGGAGCTAAGTCAGGCCTCTTTCTACCTGGACTGCGCCGGAGAGCCTTCCTACCGCACCGGAGACCTTGCCTACTGGGATAGCCAGGGCAATGTTTACTACCGGGGCAGGGCAGATAACCAGGTCAAGATCAGGGGCCAACGGGTGGATCTAGGCGAGATTGAGACGGTGCTGGCAGGACACCCGAATGTCTCTAATGTTGCTGTTCTCTACCTCCCCGAACGCCTTGATGCCCTGGTGGCTTTTGTGGAACTGAGGCAGGGGTGCACGGATACCAACCCTGCTGATTACGCGACCTACACCGGCCAAGAGCTCCCCGATTATATGATTCCCAACCAGTGGATCTTTGGCCAAGAATTGCCTTTGACCCCTAACGGCAAGATAGATCGTAAATCCCTGCGAAACTATTACCTTGAGCAGGCCGAGCACGATCAGCCGTCACCGACGATTAGTCATCAGGTCAAGAGCCTTCTGGAGGAAGAAATCTGCGCTATTTATAGCACCCTACTGGGCTTCCAGGCTGGCCCCGATACTGATTTTTTTGCGCAGGGCGGTAATTCACTAGCAGCCTTAAACCTCTTGGCAAGCCTTGAGCGGCAGACAGGGAAGAAAGGCTCATTCTCGCAAATCTTTACAAACCCCACCCCCCGCCTACTTGCCCAAGCCTTGGAGAGCAACGAAGCTGATGACTTCGTACCGCTTTTGAGCCTACGTCAGAGCCAGGACAGAGAGCAGAAAAACCATATTGTTTTTGTCCCCCCGGCTGGCGGGCTGGGCTGGTGCTATCACACCTACCTGCCCTATCTACCTGCCCGGAAGCCAATCTGGGCCCTGCAAGCAGCGGCTTACAGAGACCCGCAGGCCCCTAGCGCCGGCAGTATTCAACAACTAGCTAGAGACTATATTGGGGTGCTTCATGAGGCCGGTATAGAACTAGAAGGGCTCACCCTACTGGGCTGGTCACTGGGCGGGATGGTAGCCCAGGAGATGGTCTACCAGCTAGAGCAGGCAGCTCTGGCACCTGGGCGGCTTATCCTCCTCGATGCCTACCCGCAGGAACTGTGGCGTAGGCAGAAGCCACCAACAGAAGATCAAAAATGGCAGGCTTTAGTCCGAATGGGCGGTCTAGAAACTGCAGAAACAGGTCTCACCAGAAGCAGGGTAGTTGAACTACTTGAGGGAACCAATACAGCGCTGGGATCCTTGGGGGATGCTGAACTGAACGTCTGTATCGACCAGGTCCACAGGGCCATGGAACTCGTTCGTTTGGGGGATCCTTCTCCTATCGTTACTTCTACTACTCTCTTATCAGCTCTGCGCTCCCAGGAGAAGGGGCTAGAGCCGGAAAGCTGGGCTAGATACTGCGCAAACTATGGGTGGGTTCAGGTTGCCCAAGAACATGTTGACTTGGTCAAGCCCCAAAGCTTCGGTGGAGTCTTGCAAAAAATTTTCGACCAGGCTTGAGTGAAGGAGTGCAGGCTGACTACAGCCTAAATCACTCGCACTGCCCTAAGTGCGGGCTGTTCAGTGCTGATTAACTGTGGTAAAGTTGATAACCTATGTGGCTACCTATAGCTACATAACCACGGTTTCTTTCGTGCCACAGCATAATGCCGCTCACACAGCGGGGTTCGCCCGCTCACCACGCGGGTCCAGATGCTCGGGGCATGACTGATTCCTAGGCGTGTCCGCCAACTCTCTACCCTGTTTCAGGTATGAGAGACCGGCGCGTCAACATCCCGTAGAAATGTTCCGCAAGGCTGGCTCGCAACCTATACCGCGTGTCGGAACCGGCGAGACGACAGGAGAAATATGATTCAGCAGGAGTCACGACTCAAGGTTGCTGACAACACCGGTGCGAAGGAAATCCTGACCATCCGTGTTCTCGGCGGCTCAAAGCGTCGTTACGCAGGCATTGGCGACATCATCGTCGCAACCGTCAAGGACGCAATCCCCGGCGGTACCGTAAAGAAGGGCGACGTTGTTAAGGCAGTTGTCGTCCGCACCAAGAAGGAAGTTCGTCGTCCCGACGGCTCCTACATCAAGTTCGACGAGAATTCAGCAGTAATTCTCAAGAACACCGATGGTGACCCCCGTGGCACCCGTATCTTCGGACCTGTTGGCCGCGAACTGCGCGACAAGAAGTTCATGAAGATCATTTCACTTGCTCCGGAGGTGCTCTAACTCATGGCTAAAATCAAGTCTGGTGACCTGGTACAGGTTATTTCAGGTGCAGATAAGGGTAAGCAGGGCAAGGTTCTTAAGGTATTCCCTAAGACCGAGCGCGTGCTGGTTGAAGGCGTAAAAATCATCACCAAGCACAACAAGGCTAACCCCATGACCGGCGAAGCTGGTGGCATCGAAAAGGTTGAGGCTCCGATTCACGTTTCTAACGTTGCAATCGTTGATCCCGAGACCAAGAAGCCGACCCGCGTTGGTTACCGCCTCGAGACCGTAGAGCGCAATGGCAAGGAGCGCACTGTTCGCGTTCGCGTTGCCAAGAGCTCGGGTAAGGACATCTAATGACCGAAGCAAAGATTACCCCTCGTTTCAAGACGAAGTTCAACGAAGTAGTCACCCCCGCCCTGCAAGAAGAGTTCAAGTACGAGAACGTCATGCAGGCACCGAAGATCGTTAAGGTCGTCGTTAACATGGGTGTTGGTGAAGCTGCCAAGGACGCGAAGCTCATGGATGGTGCTATCCGCGACCTCACCGCAATCACCGGTCAGAAGCCTCTCGTTACCCGCGCGAAGAAGTCCATCGCACAGTTCAAGCTGCGCGAAGGCCAGCCCATCGGTGCGCACGTCACTCTCCGTGGCGACCGCATGTGGGAATTCCTCGACCGCCTGGTCACCCTGGCTCTTCCCCGTATCCGCGACTTCCGCGGCCTCTCGGATCGCCAGTTCGACGGTAACGGTAACTACACCTTCGGTTTGACCGAACAGTCAATGTTCCACGAAATCGACCAGGATTCCATTGACCGTGTACGCGGCATGGACATCACCGTGGTTACCACCGCAAAGACCGACGATGAAGGCCGTGCGCTTCTCAAAGCACTCGGTTTCCCGTTCAAGACTCAGTAACGACTACGTTATAGGTCCGCACCTGTACTCAGGTGAGGAAACCATAACGAGGAAGGGCTCAGCCCACCATGACTATGACAGATCCTGTCGCAGATATGCTGACCCGTTTGCGCAACGCAAACTCAGCACATCACGACTCCGTTTCAATGCCTTACTCCAAGCTGAAGGCTCGCATCGCCGAGATCCTCAAAGCTGAAGGCTACATCGCTGACTTCAAGGAAGAGGAAGCACGAGTCGGTAAGACTCTGACCCTCGAACTGAAATTCGGCCCCTCACGCGAGCGTTCCATTGTTGGCGTTCGTCGTATTTCCAAGCCGGGTCTGCGTGTATACGCAAAGTCCACCAACCTTCCTCAGGTACACGGTGGCCTCGGTATCGCAATCCTGTCAACCTCTTCAGGTCTGCTTACTGACAAGCAGGCTGCGAAGAAGGGTGTTGGCGGCGAAGTCGTCGCTTACATCTGGTAGTCGGTAAGAAGAGAAAGGAAGAAGAATGTCACGTATTGGACGTCTCCCCATCTCGGTTCCTGCCGGCGTTGAGGTAAAAATCGACGGCAACCTTGTTGCCGTTAAGGGTTCAAAGGGCGAGCTGACTCACGAAGTTGCAGCCCCCATCGAGGTCACTCTCGAAGACGGTGTACTCACCGTCACCCGCCCGAACGATGAGCGCGATTCACGCTCTCTGCACGGCCTGACCCGCACCCTGATTCAGAACATGATCATCGGTGTCACCGAAGGCTACACCAAGAAGCTCGAAATCGTTGGTACCGGTTACCGTGTAACCGCAAAGGGTTCCGACCTCGAGTTCGCACTTGGCTACTCACACCCCATCACCGTTAAGGCACCTGAAGGTATCTCATTCGCTGTTGAGGGCGCTAACAAGCTGACCGTTTCCGGTATCAGCAAGCAGCAGGTTGGCCAGGTTGCAGCTAACATTCGCGGTCTGCGTAAGCCCGATCCCTACAAGGGTAAGGGTGTTCGCTTTGCAGGCGAGCAGATCCGTCGCAAGGTCGGAAAGGCTGGTAAGTAACAATGGCTGTAAAGACTAAGTCAGCACAGCGCGCACGCCGTCACGCCCGCGTTCGCAAGTACGTTTCAGGTACCGCAGCACGTCCTCGTCTGTCTGTTACCCGCTCAGCTCGTCACATGTTCGTTCAGGTCATTGACGACACCAAGGGCGTAACCCTTGCATCAGCATCCACCATGGAAGCTGAGCTGCGCGCCACAGAGCTAGACAAGACCGCTAAGGCAAAGCGCGTGGGCGAACTCGTCGCCGAGCGTGCCAAGGCAGCAGGCATCGAGGCAGTTGTCTTCGACCGCGGTGGTAACAAGTACCACGGCCGTGTCGCAGCAGTTGCAGAAGGCGCACGCAAAGGAGGTCTGGCACTCTAATGAGCGAGCAGACTGTAAATGAAAAGGAAACTCAGGTGACTGAAGCAAGCGCAGAAGCTACCGCTGAAACTTCCGAGAAGCGCGAAGCCCGCCGTAACGAGCGTGGCGACCGCCGCGGTAACCGTGGTGATCGTCGTGGCAACCGCGGCCGCGAAGAAGAGAAGGACAAGTTCATCGAGCGCGTTGTCACCATCAACCGCGTCTCCAAGGTCGTCAAGGGTGGTCGTCGCTTCAGCTTCACCGCACTTGTCGTTGTTGGTGACGGTAACGGTATGGTTGGCGTCGGCTACGGTAAGGCTAAGGAAGTTCCCGCGGCCATCTCTAAGGGTGTTGAAGAAGCTAAGAAGAACTTCTTCCGCGTACCCCGTATTGAAGGTCGCACCATTCCTCACCGCGTTCAGGGTGAAGCAGCAGCAGGCGTAGTTATGCTCCGCCCCGCTACCGCTGGTACCGGTATTATCGCTGGTGGTCCCGTTCGTGCCGTACTTGAGGCAGCAGGCATCCACGATGTGCTGTCCAAGTCACTCGGTTCCTCGAACCAGATCAACATTGTCCACGCGACCATCGATGCACTGCGTCAGCTCGAAGAGCCCGTTGCAGTTGCAGCACGCCGTGGTCTTCCCCAGGACGAGGTTATCCCCGGCTTCTTGCGTGTCGCTCAGTCTGAAAAGGCAGGTGCCTAATGTCCGGCAAGCGTATTCAGCCCAGCGATGCAAAGCTGGAAATCACCCAGATCAAGTCCTACGTTGGCGAAAAGCAGAACATGCGCGACACCCTTCGTTCCCTGGGCCTCAAGCGCCCCGGTAACAAGGTTGTTCGCACTGCTGACCCCGTCACCTGCGGCATGGTCAACACCGTAGCTCACCTGGTTCAGGTTGAGGAGGTCAAGTAAAGATGGCAGTAGAAAATAACGACGCTATCAAGATTCACGATCTGCGCCCGGCTCCGGGTGCCCATAAGGCAAAGACCCGCGTAGGCCGCGGTGAAGGCTCAAAGGGTAAGACCGCAGGTCGCGGTACCAAGGGTACCAAGGCTCGTTACCAGGTCCGTGCGGGCTTTGAAGGTGGTCAGCTTCCGCTGCACATGCGCCTTCCCAAGCTCCGCGGCTTCAAGAACCCCTTCCGTACCGAGTACCAGGTTGTTAACCTGGACCGTATTGCGGAACTGTTCCCTCAGGGCGGCGACATCACCGTTGACGCACTGGTAGCAGCTGGCGCCGTTCGCAAGAACGAGCTGGTTAAGGTTCTGGGTACCGGCGAAGTTTCAGTAGCCTACAAGGTAACCGTTGATAAGGTTTCCGAATCAGCTAAGGCTAAGATCGAAGCTGCTGGCGGTTCTGTAACCGTCAAGTAGTCTTTGGACTCACCGGGTTAACCGGTAGGGCTCCTCTCACGTCACCGTGAGGGGAGCCCTTCTTTTAATGCCATCTACAGGGGCCGGTCTCATCTGCTGGAAAGCTGGGGTGGGGGAGCGAAGCCAGAATATCAACACTGAAAAGCCTGGGTATAGGGCTGGCCACACAGCGTGACCGCGAAATAATTAAGATTAAGCGCTAAACTGTAGAAGATTGTGTAAAAGCTCCGTCTTCTGGCTTCGGCCAGGAAAAAGAAGGGCTACCAAAACTTTTGTCTCACAGGAGGACATGTGCTGACCGCTTTCGGACGGGCCTTTAAGACGCCTGACCTGCGTAACAAGCTGCTGTTCACCCTGGGAATTATCGTGATTTACCGGTTGGGCGTCTTTATCCCCGCCCCCGGTGTTTCCTACGGAAACGTCCAGCAGTGCCTCAATACCATCACCGCAAGCGGTGGTATCTACGACATGATTAACCTCTTTAGCGGTGGCGCGCTGCTTCAGCTCTCGATTTTTGCCCTGGGTGTTATGCCATACATTACCGCCAGTATTATTGTGCAGCTGCTGCGCGTGGTGATTCCCCGGTTCCAGCAACTCCATGAGGAAGGCGCGCAGGGGCAGACTAAACTCACCCAGTACACTCGCTATCTGACTATCTTGCTGGCTCTGCTGAACGCCACAACCATCGTTTCACTGGCTCGTTCGGGCATGTTGCTGCAAGGGTGCACCCTGCCGGTAATTCCCGAGGACGGTTTTCTCAACATTCTTCTGATTATCACCACCCTGACAGCCGGTACCGGCGTCGTCATGTGGCTGGGCGAACAGATCACCGAGAAGGGCGTGGGCAACGGTATGTCCCTGCTGATCTTTACATCTATTGCTGCTTCCTTCCCCGGTGCATTTGGCGCTATTTTACAGGCGCAAGGTTGGGGTATCTTCTCAGCTGTCATTGCAGTTGGCCTGGTCCTGATCGTTGCTGTGGTCTTTGTAGAACAGTCCCAGCGTCGTATCCCGGTTCAGTATGCTAAGCGTATGATTGGTCGCCGCACTATCGGGGGAACAACCACCTATATTCCCCTTAAAGTCAATATGGCCGGTGTTATCCCCATCATCTTCGCATCATCCATGCTGATGGTTCCCGGTTTGCTCGCTCAGTTCAATACTCCTTCCGATGGCTCTGCACCACCGGAATGGGTCAACTGGGTCAAGGCCAACCTAACCATGGGTGACAAACCGCTTTACATGGTTCTCTACTTCCTGATGATCCTTGGCTTCGCCTATTTCTATGTCTCAATCACCTTTGACACCGAGGAAGTAGCAGACAATATGAAGAAGTACGGCGGCTTCATTCCCGGTATCCGTGCAGGGCGACCAACCCAGGAGTACCTGAGCTACGTCCTGAACCGCATCACTCTACCGGGCGCTATCTATGTAGCATTCTTGGCCCTGATTCCACTGATTGCATTTGTGCTCTTTGGTGCCAACCAAAATTTCCCGCTCGGCGGTGCCTCACTGCTGATCGTTATCGGCGTTGGTCTTGATACTATCAAGCAGATCGACGCCCAGCTCCAACAACGCAACTACGAAGGACTGCTCCGATGAACCGCTTGCTCATCATCGGCCCTCCCGGTGCCGGCAAAGGCACTCAGGCCGTCAAAATCGCTGAAAAACTGAACATTCCCGCTATCTCTACCGGCGACATCTTCCGCAAGAATATTAAGGAAGCTACCGACCTGGGCCAAGAAGCAAAGAGCTACATTGACTCAGGCAACCTGGTTCCAGACTCGGTAACCAACCGTATGGTACGCGCTCGTCTGGCTGAAGACGATACCGCCCAGGGCTTCCTGCTGGACGGCTACCCCCGAAATACCGCTCAGGTTGCTGAACTCGACTCAATTCTTGCTGACATGGGCCAGAAAATTGACCGTGTTCTGCTCCTGGTTGCAGATAACGACGAACTGGTTCAGCGTCTGCTGGGTCGGGCCGCTAAAGAAGGTCGCTCAGATGATAACGAAGAGGTCATCCGCCACCGCCTGAAGGTCTACCAAGAAGAAACAGCTCCGCTGCTTGAAATCTACACCGAGCGTCAGCTGGTTTCAGAAGTCAACGGTCTGGGCGAGATCGATGAGGTTACCGCCCGCATCATGGATGCTCTTAAGTAGAGCCTACCGACCCACCTGTGCCCCCGGTCATTGCGGGGGCACAGCACTTTAACGCACACTGGTGTAGCCTTGGCATTTACCACAAGCCCCATACAGCCCTGAAAGAGACACATGCGCCGCATAGAGTACAAAACCGACTGTCAACTAGCTGAGATGGCCCGAGCCGGTGTTATCACCTCCCGCGCCTTAGATGCTGCCGTTGCCGCAGCCCTACCCGGTGTGACCACCGCAGAGCTTGACCGGGTCTTCCGGAAGGTACTCGCCGAACACGGGGCCGGGTCTAACTTCCTGGGCTACTACGACTACCCGGCAACTATCTGTACCTCCGTCAACGACCAAGTGGTCCACGGGATCCCCGGCGACCGGGTCTTAGCTGAAGGTGACATTATCTCCATTGACGGCGGCGCAACCGTTCAGGACGACCGCGGAACCACCTGGCACGGCGACTCCGCCCGAACCGTCCTGGTCGGGAAAACCGTATCCGATGCCCGCCGCGAGCTCTCCGAGATCACCCGCGCGGCTCTCTGGCAGGGCATTGCCGCTGTCGCAAGAGCCAAAAAAGTCGGTGAAATTGGTTTCGCCATTGAAAACTTTGTCCGCCAAGAAACCGGCGACAAGTACGGGATCATTGAAGACTTTGTAGGCCACGGAATTGGCACTTCCATGCACATGGCCCCAGACGTACTCAATTACGCCGCTCGTGACCTGGGCCCCCGCCTCAAAAAAGGAATGGCCCTAGCGATTGAGCCCATGCTGGTCACCGGCGGCATTGAAACCGTCACCCTCGAAGATGACTGGACCATCAAAACTCTTGATGGGGGAGATGCCTGCCAATGGGAGCACTCCGTGGCGATCCACTCAGACGGTATTTGGGTCCTTACCGCCGAAGACGGCGGAGCCTCCGAACTCTCCAAGCTCGGTGTTACGGTAAAGCCCATTCCTGCCTAAGAATTCATTGCGAAGGCGCGGCACCCTCAGAACCTTTGGATTACCCGCCGCTCCGACCATCAGAAACGAACCATTTCACCGGGGAAAGGCCGCTAGCCCCCACCCCTCACCGAAAGCATAGACTTTATGACTGAAACGATTAGCGTCCCCCTGGAAATCTCCAGCGCCAGACCAGAGCCGGGGCAAATCATCCTCAAGGCCCCTCGCCGCGGCAAGCCCCCGCGCCACATCGCTGACTTCGACATGGCAGGCCGCCGCGCCTTTCTGGAAGAACTGGGCTACAAGCCCTTCCGCGCCGCCCAACTCTCCAAGCACTACTTTGAACGCCTGGTTACTGACCCCGAGCAGATGACCGACCTACCCGCCGCCGAACGCGATACAATGGTCGCAGAAGCCATGCCCCAGCTTCTGACCACCGTGCGTACTCTCCAAGCAGATGGCGGTGACACCCTCAAAGTAGTTCACCGCCTCTTTGACGGAGCACTGGTCGAGTCTGTGATCATGCGCTACGAAAACCGCGTTACCATGTGTATCTCATCGCAGGCAGGCTGCGGTATGAACTGCCCCTTCTGCGCCACCGGCCAGCAGGGTCTCACCCGCAACCTTTCCACCGCCGAAATCGTGGAGCAGGTTGTAGCCGGTGCCCGTTACCTGAAAGAAATGAAGGGCCTTGAAGAGGCCGAAGGCGGCTCCGAAAACACCCGCCCCCTGCGCGTCTCCAACATCGTCTTCATGGGCATGGGTGAAGCCCTCGCCAACTATAAGGCAACCATGGGGGCCGTCCACCGCCTCATCGATCCGGCCCCCGAAGGCCTAGGAATCTCAGCACGGGGCATCACCATGTCTACCGTTGGACTAGTCCCCGGTATCCGCAAATTTGAACTCGAAAAACTCCCCATCACTCTGGCGCTGTCTCTGCACGCCCCAGATGATGAACTTCGTGACGAACTGATCCCCATCAACCAGCGCTGGAAAGTCGACGAAACCCTCGACGCGGCCTACGACTACTACCGGACCACCGGCCGCCGTATCTCCATCGAGTACGCACTCATTCGCGACATCAACGACCAGGGCTGGCGCGCGGACCTCCT
>NZ_JBLXXS010000009.1:0-108530 GCF_048513555.1 Rothia sp. P5766
AGTATTCGAAGGTGGTCGGGCCGGTGATGGTGATTTGGGTGGCGTGGGCGCGCATGGCTTCGCGTTTGCCTTCAATTTTGCCACGGATGACGGCTTGTTGGCGGGTGTCGGTTTCTTGTGGTTGGCCTTCGATACCCCAGACGGCAATGGGTTCGGCGGTGGTGCCTGCGATCAGATCGAGGGCCGCCATAACAACTTCGTGGGTGCGCTTGTGGTCGGGGTGGCCGTAGCCGCCATCTGCGTCGTAGGTGACGATGACGTCGGGGCGTATTGCGCGTATGGTTGCGGCGACAGCTTCGGCCTGCGGTTTGAGGGGTAGGTGGGTGAGGCAGTCGTCTGCAGCGAGTGGGTTGGCTGCGGCGCGGCCGTCGCTACCCCATGCCATGCCGGAGTCACGGTAGTGAGTTCTCTCCCCCGGTAGTGCGCTGGGGCCTTGCCCCAGGAAGAGGTGGTCACGAACGCCGAGTTCGGTGAGGGCGGCTTTGAGTTCTCTTGTGCGGAGCTGGCCTAGTTGGTGCCCACGGTCGGTATTTGCGGGGTGTTCTGCTTCGAGGTGTTTGAGTGCGGGATCAATGACTTCGCCCATTTCGCCCCGGGTCATGGTGAGCAGGTCTACGGTGGCTCCTGCTGCGGTGAGCGCGGCGATGGTGGCTCCTGTTGCTGAGGATTCATCGTCGGGGTGGGCGTGTACGAAGAGCAGGGTGGTGTTTTGGGGGGCGCGCCCGTCGGGAATGAGCGTGAAGACGGCGTTTTCTGTGATGAGTTCACCGGCTACGGGGTAATAAGGCTGAGCGTCATTGTTCATGGTGCGATTTTTCTCGTGGGGGTGCCATTGATGATGTACCCCCTTATTCTATCTGGCTTCACTGGGGTGTAGCTGGGGTTTACCTGCCGGGCAGCAGTGCGGGGTTGCGGTGCTGCTGCTAGGGTTTGCCTGCTCAGAGCAATAGGGGCTTGTTTGGCCCGCTACGAGCCGTGGGCCGTACTCGCAAGGAGTACGGCCCACGGTCAATACCGGCTACTAAGGTTTAGGCGCGGTTACGGCGGCGTGCTTCGCGCACGCGCTCGTTGGCATCAAGAATAACCTTGCGGATGCGGATGGCTTCGGGGGTAACCTCAACGCATTCGTCCTCGCGGGCCCATTCAAGTGACTCTTCGAGGGTCAGCTTCTTGGGGGGAGTCATGTTTTCAAAGTTATCTGCCGATGCTGAGCGCATGTTGGTCAGTTTCTTTTCGCGGGTGATGTTGACTTCCATATCGTCGGCGCGTGAGTTCTCGCCAATGATCATGCCCTCGTAGACCTCAGAGGTGGGTTCAACGAAGATGGTGCCGCGTTCCTGGAGGGCAATGATGGCGTAGGGGGTAACGACACCGGCACGGTCGGAAATCATGGAACCGTTGGAGCGGTAGTCGATGTCCCCGGTCCAGGGCTCGTAGCCGGTGGAGTAGGAGCTGGAGATACCTGCACCGCGGGTTTCGGTCAGGAACTTGGTGCGGAATCCAATGAGGCCGCGGGCAGGTACGGAGAATTCCATGCGAACCCAGCCGGTGCCGTTGTTAGCCATCTGTTCCATGCGACCTTTACGCCCAGCCATAAGCTGAGTGATAGCGCCCAGGTACTCTTCGGGAACGTCAATGATCATGTGTTCCATTGGCTCGTGGATCTTGCCGTCGATGGTCTTGGTAACGACCTGGGGCTTACCCACGGTCAGTTCGAAGCCTTCGCGGCGCATCTGCTCAACCAGGATAGCCAGTGCCAGTTCGCCACGCCCCTGTACTTCCCAGGCATCGGGGCGCTCGGTCGGCAGAACCTTGAGGGAAACGTTGCCGATCAGTTCCTTATCAAGGCGGTCCTTGACCTGGCGGGCGGTGACCTTAGCACCCTTGACCTTACCAGCCAGGGGTGAGGTGTTGATACCGATGGTTACAGAGATCGCGGGGTCATCGACCTTAATCAGGGGCAGGGGCTTGGGGTTCTCGGGGTCGGTGAGGGTTTCACCGATGGTGATGTCCTCAATACCCGCAACAGCCACGATTTCACCGGGGCCAGCCTGGTCGGTGGGTACGCGGTCGAGTGCCTTGGTTGCAAGGAGTTCGGAGATACGGACGTTCTTGGTCTGGCCGTCCTGGCGTACCCAGGCTACGGTCTGGCCCTTCTTGAGGGTGCCGTTGAAGATACGGAGCAGAGCAAGGCGACCCAGGAAGGGCGATGAGTCCAGGTTAGTGACGTGCGCCTGCAGAACCTCATCGGGGTTGTAGGTGGGGGCAGGGACGTGCTCAAGGATGGTTGCGAACAGCGGCTCAAGGTCGTCGTTATCGGGCAGAGCGCCATCTGCGGGCTGGTTGAGTGATGCTGCACCGGCCTTACCGGAGGCGTAAACGATGGGAACAGTCAGCAGGGCGTCGATGTCAAGGTCGGGGACCTCGTCGGCAAGGTCGCCTGCCAGACCCAGGAGCAGGTCCATAGATTCGCTGACCACTTCGTCAATGCGGGCGTCGGGGCGGTCAACCTTGTTAACTACGAGGATTACCGGCAGCTTAGCGGCAAGTGCCTTGCGCAGAACGAAGCGGGTCTGGGGCAGGGGCCCTTCAGAAGCGTCAACCAGCAGGACAACGCCGTCTACCATGGACAGACCGCGCTCAACCTCACCACCGAAGTCGGCGTGGCCGGGGGTGTCGATGACGTTGATGGTGACTTCTTCACCGTTTGCGGAGGGGCCGGCATAGAAGACGGTGGTGTTCTTGGCCAGGATGGTGATGCCCTTTTCCTTTTCGAGGTCCCCGGAGTCCATGACTCGGTCTTCGACATCGGTGTGGGCGCTAAAGGCGTTGGTCTGTTTGAGCATCGCGTCAACGATGGTGGTCTTGCCGTGGTCAACGTGGGCCACGATTGCCACGTTGCGAAGGTCGCTCCGTGATGCGGTCTTCTGAGTTTCAGACATGCGGTAAGTATCTCGCTTAATGGTTGGGATTACATAAAACGCCGGAAGCGCCCCGGACCCCAAACAGGGACTAGGGGCACAGGGCTTTACCTTTTAGTATAGCGACCCCTTGCCAGGGTCCGGCTATCTTCTGGGACACACCGGTTCAGCGCGCCCCGGCGCTGGAGAGCTAGAGCAGATGGGGCAACCGCAATTTTAAATGAGAAACCCCACCACTGCTGAACAGCGGTGGGGTTTTATACTAGCCTCAAGCGGCTAGATATTTGACCTGACTAATCCTGTTTCCAGGGTGTCTTGGTGTTCTTGCCTACAGCAGGCATGGAACCGGTAATCGTTTGAATCTGCTCGATTGCAGCTGTATTAGCTTCAATCTGAAGGGAGACCTCATCAACTGCCTTTTCGACTGCTTCTTCTACCCTAGCCTCCACAGCCTTATCGAGAACATCATCCAGGTGCTGATCTACAGCGGCTGAGAGTTTGTCCTCTACACCTTCAGCTACAAGCTCATTGACACGATCGCCGATGCTTTCATGGATTGAGTCTTCAATCTCCTCACGAGCGTTGCGCCTCTGAGCACGGACAAAGAGGCGGTGCTCAACGCTCAAAGCCTTGTAGAGCGAAAGGCACATCATAAGGATGACCAGGGAGAAGGGAAGGGCGGTCAGAATTGCAACGGTCTGAATGGCCGAGAGCGAATCGGTCCCACCAATAATTACCAGGGAAATTGCGGTGACAGCCGCAACCAGCACCCAGAAGACCCTAATCCAGGTCTTGGGTTCCGGTGAACCGTTGGTTGAGAGCATGCCCAGAACCAGCGCACCGGAGTCAGCTGAGGTAACGAAGAATACGGTGATAAGGAGTACCGCCCCAGCGGTGAGCACTGCTCCCCCGGGTAGGTTGTGGAACATCTGGAAGAGGGCGTTTTGCGCCGAGACGCTGCCGTCCTCCCCAACCAGGTTGCCAGCCCCAAAGAGCTGCTGATGAAGTGCGGTACCACCCAGAACTGAGAACCAGAAGAAGGAGGTCAGGGCAGGTACCAGCAGAACACCGACCACAAATTCACGAACCGAACGTCCCTTGGATACGCGGGCAATGAACATGCCAACGAAGGGCGACCAGGAGATCCACCAACCCCAGTAGAAGGTAGTCCAGGCTGCCTGGAACTGTTCGCCATCAACACCGTAGAGAGCTAGGGTCTCAAAGGTCATTGCCACAATGTTTTGCAGGTAGTCACCGATGGAGCCTACGAAGTTCCTAAAGAGGAAGAGGCTGGGGCCAACCACCAGAACAAAGAGACAGACGATAGCAGCCAGAATGAGGTTGCCGTTGGAGAGCCACTTCATGCCCTTTTCAAGGCCTGTGACCACGGAGAAGAGGGTGATAGCCATGAGGGCTACAATGATGCCAATGAGCCAGCCGTTACCCTCGGCAGGGATATCCATGTATCCCAGGCCTGCGGCGATCTGCATAACACCCAGGCCTAGGGAGGTTGCAACACCAAAGAGGGTGCCTACCAGGGCGATAACATCGATGACATCGCCGGTTAGGCCTTTGACCCTATCGCCCAGAAGCGGTTTGAGGGAATAGCGGATTGAAAGCGGCAACTTGAGGCGGTGGGTAGCGTAGGCGATGGCTAGACCGACAATGACGTAGATGGCCCAGGGGTGAAGGCCCCAGTGCAGGAAGGACTGGCTCATAGCCGCTTGGGCTACCCGCTCCTGGGTGCCCCCGCCAACGCCGGGGCGGGGATCCACAAAGTGCATGAGGGGCTCAGTTGCCCCGTAGAAGACCAGGCCGATGCCCATACCGGCGGCGAAGAGGAAGGCAAACCAGGTCATGAATGAGTAGGTGGGCTCGTCGTCGTCATCGCCTAGCTTAACGTCGCCCATGCGGGAAAATCCCAGATAGAGGGCGAAAATAACGAAGAAAGCAACAATCGCTACATAGTACCAACCAAAGTAGTTAATAACGTCTGCCTGTAGAGCATCGAAAATTCCCTTAGCTTTGCTGGGAAAGAGAAGGGTTGCTCCAATAAAGAGCACCATAATAAGGGCTGCTGGAATAAAAACCTTGGGGGCTAGGGATCCTTCACGCATATTAGCCCGGGTTGCTTTGTCGATATCGCCCTTGCGCAGGTCGGGGCCTGACCCCGGTGGCGCCGTACTTTCGGTAACTGACATAGTAATTTCTTTCTGTATCTCGTTTCGACCTCTTGAGTAATGCATCGAGTTCCTTCATCCCGCGGCGTACCTTATTAGGCCTGTCACAAGTCATATTTTTAGAGCGCGCCGGAGGCAGGAACCTGACCAATAGTAACATCACTTATTATCAGCAGGCTAGCTTTCCTCCTGTACTAATACACCGCCTAGCCAGAAGGCTAAGGCCCCCTATTTTCCGCCCTTCAAGGGGCAACAGCGCAGCTTCTGAGGGAAACACCTGCCAGAAAAAATCGAAAAAATACCATAAAAAGCCACACCACAGGGCCACCCAAAAACTACAAATCCCACATAAAATGAAGACAAGGTATCATTCCCAACAGGAAGGCAAAACTTTTATGTCTCGCCCCATCATTGATCCCACGTCCACCTCCGCCTGGAGTAAACTTGCTGCTCACAAGGACTCAACCCAGGCTGATTTGCGAACCTGGTTCCAGGTAGACCCCGCCCGTGCAGAGAAGCTCAGCTACACCGCGGGCGATCTTTATGTTGATCTTTCAAAGAACCTGATCACCGAGGAAACCCTGACCCTCCTAACCGAGCTTGCTCAGCAGGTTGGTCTTGAAGAACGCCGCGATGCCATGTTCGCCGGTGAGCACATCAACGTCACCGAAGACCGCGCAGTTCTTCACACCGCCCTGCGCCGCCCCAGGGGCGCTAACCCCTCACTGGTTGTTGACGGGCAGGACATTGACACCGATGTCCACGAGGTTCTCGCCAAGGTCTACGACTTTGCTGACCGCGTGCGCTCCGGCGAATGGGTAGGTATTACCGGTAAGGCTATTGAGACCGTTGTTAACATCGGTATCGGCGGCTCAGACCTAGGCCCCGTCATGGTCTACGAGGCGCTCAAGCCCTACGCTCAGCCTGGTCTTGAAGCCCGCTTTATCTCCAATATCGACCCCACCGATGCCGCGGAGACTGTTAAAGACCTCGACCCGGAGACCACCCTCTTCATCGTTGCCTCTAAGACTTTTGGCACCCTTGAGACTCTCACCAACGCACGTGTCTGCCGCCAATGGTTGTTGAACTCGCTGCGCCAAGCAGGTGCTTTAGAAGGTAAGGAAGAGAAGGAGGCTGTTGCCGCTCACTTCGTCGCTGTTTCAACCGCCCTGGATAAGGTCGCAGCCTTCGGCATTGACCCCGAAAATGCTTTCGGTTTCTGGAACTGGGTCGGTGGCCGCTACTCCGTGGACTCAGCTATCGGTACGGCCCTTGCTATTGTTCTGGGTCCGGATACTTTCGAGCAGTTCCTGGCAGGCTTCCACGCTATGGACGAGCACTTCCGTACCGCTCCCCTAGCCAAGAACGTTCCTGCCCTCATGGGTCTACTAAACATCTGGAACGTTAACTTCTTGGGTGCTGAGACCCACGCGGTTCTGCCCTACGACCAGTACTTGCACCGTTTCCCGGCCTACCTGCAGCAGCTCACCATGGAATCCAACGGCAAGTCTGTGCGTGCTGATGGGTCCCCCGTTACCACCGCTACCGGTGAGGTTTTCTGGGGCGAGCCTGGCACCAACGGCCAGCACGCCTTCTACCAGCTGATTCATCAGGGAACCCGCCTGATCCCGGCTGACTTCATCGCTTTTGCTAACCCGGTTCACCCCACCCGCGACGGTGAGCAGGACGTCCATGAGCTCTTCCTGGCAAACTTCTTTGCTCAGACCAAGGCTCTGGCTTTTGGCAAGACCGCCGATGAGGTCCGGGCTGAGGGCACCGCAGAAGAAATTGTCTCGGCACGTGTGTTCTCGGGGAACCGCCCCACCACCTCCATTATGGCCTCACAGCTGACCCCCTCCGTCTTGGGCCAGCTGATTGCACTCTATGAACACATCACCTTTGTTCAGGGTATTGTCTGGGGCATCGACTCCTTCGACCAGTGGGGTGTGGAGCTGGGCAAGCAACTTGCCCTTGAACTAGCTCCGGCGGTGGGCGGTGACCGCGCGGTTCTGGCCCAGCAGGACTCCTCAACCCGCTCGCTCATTGACTTCTACCTGAACAAGCGAGCTCAGGCCTAAGCTAAGGGGTAGGCAAGGAAGCAAAGCAGGCGGTAAGGGGCACACATTCCTCTTCTTAGCTGAAGAAGGAAGTAGCCCTTACCGGCTGGCTTCTCGACGATCAGAAAAACTACCGGTGACAGCCCGGCATTCTGCACTGGTGCCGGTAGTTTCCTCTACTACCCAAGCGCTTAGGTTAAGACCGGTTTTCCGGTAGGAGAAGACCAGAGCTAAAAATGTTCTCAGCGATTTCACGGGAGTATCAATGAATACACAGCCTGCCCCGGTGGCCCAGCCTGGCACTAGCATGTCCGATGCCATCAGCCGCTGGAAAAAACACCTCTTCGTCTTTAGGGGAAGCGCCAGCCGCTCTGAGTTCTGGAAGGTTATCCTCTGGTGGCTACTTGCCTGGGCCCTGGTGAGTTTTTCTACCCTGATCTTCTGGGTTTATACCATCACCCAGGCCAGCTACCCAGCGAACTACCGCCCCGATAGTATCTGGCAGGTGCATGAATTTCGTGTTTGGCTTGGACTGGTGGCTATCTTTGCTAGTTTCTGGATCCTTTTCACGGTGCTCAACGCCGGGCTTGGCTCTCGCCGCCTGCGTGATGTAGGTATGCCCGGTTGGCTCTTCTGGGCTTGTTTCATTCCTCCCGGGCTAGCTGTCGTCCTTATTTTCTGTGCCCTACCTCCCCATCAATCTTCGGCTAGCTCTTCTCCTGCGGCATGAGCCAGACAGTCCCCACTCTTTAGGCCCCAGGCTGAGTAAGCGTCTCTAGGGTGAGCGCAATGCACCCTTCCAGGATCTGTGCCATCAGGTCCAGGGCCAGGGTCGGGGCAGTCTTGCCCTCTAGCCCTCCGGCTTCGGCGCAGGGGGAGATTGATTGGCCCTTGGCCTTGAGCAGGTCTGAATCGCTCAGCGGGATGTGGATAAAACCGGCGGGTATGAACCCGCCGGTTTGGTGCATTAACTCGTAGAAGACATGGTTGCAAACAAAGGTTCCAGCGGAATAGGACAGCTCCAGCGGCAGGCCATCGGCAGTCAGCCGCTCGAAAATAGCCCGTGTGGGCAGGGTAGAAAAATAGGCGGTGGGGCCATCCAGCTGAATTGGCGTGTCAGTGCGCTGGTCCCCAGCGTTATCGGGTATCCGGGCAGAGTCCATGTTAATAGCTACCCTCTCTAGACTGACCTTATCCCGCCCCACGGCAACCCCCAGGGCAATAGCTATCTGGGGTTGGACCTCATCGAGAATTTCAGCCAGCGCCCGCGAAGAGGCCGCAAACTCAACGGGTAGCTCTCGCACCTGGACACTCAGCCCCGGCGCACTGCCTGCCAGGAGTTGGGCTACACGCTGGGCAACCTGCCCGGTGGGGTTCGAAGGGGTACCGCTAAAGGGGCCAAAGTAGGTGAGCAGAAGTGTGGGCATGGGTGCTTTCCACTTTCCTTAGGTATTCTTAGGGGTATGTCTGAGAACCAGCCTACCCGCCATAGACCTGTAGAAGCGCCCTCACTCGATACCCCAGAGGCTCTTGCTGTGGGTGGCTTTCATGATGATGAGGGCTACGAGGACGAATACCGCGCTCCCGCGAGCGCTGAGCAGGTAGGGCCTTTGCGTGCTGTTCGTCTTCTCTACCGACACTACTGGAATAGTCGGGGCGAGGCATCGGCCAGTGAGTTCTGGTGGGCTCTTAGCTACCTGCTGATGGGGACAGTCTTAATTGTGGGGCTCGCATCTTGGCTCAACACTCTGATTGAGTCGGACCAGGCCTCGTCCATTGCTCGAACACTCTTTATGTTTTTGGTGGTACTTATCCCGCTCTGGGTAGCGGCCAATATCGGGCCTGCTATTACGCTGACGGCGCGCAGGCGCAAGGCTGTACAAAATGAGCGAGAGAAGCTCTAAGGCAGCAAGTCTAACCAGATGCCCGCCCGGTTCTTACCGTGGCGGGCATCTGTGTTCGGGGTGGTCGGGGCTGGTGTGGTTTCCCCTAACCTAGAATCTCGGGCATCTGGAACTCTTGACCGCCCAAATGTTGGTTGAGCCAGGTCACAAAGACGCGGTACCAGAGGCGCGAGTTGCCGGGTTTAAGGATCCAGTGCCCTTCGTCGGGGAAGTAGAGGAACTTGTGCCCCAGCTCAGGCGAGTGGTGTTGCAGATCAGCCCAGAGGTGGTGGGCCTGGCCGATGGGCACCCGGTAGTCCTTATCGCCGTGGATGACCAGCATGGGGGCGGCGATATGGGCGGCCCGGTGGTAGGGGGAAATGGCATCTCCTTCGCCGCCTTGGCTCAGTTTCCACTCATTCCAGGCACCGTTATCGGTTAGAAAGTACATGGCCTTATAGTCCCAGATTGAGGCGTGGGTGATGTAGCACTTAAAGCGTTTTTCAGCACGACCTGCTACCCAGTTAGTCATAAATCCGCCGTAGGACCCGCCGGAGAAGGCTAGGTTGTCGCCCTGGATATCGGGGCGGGCGCTGACCTCTTCTACAACCTGCATAATATCCCTGTAGGGGGTCCCTCCCAGGTCGTCCCCACCCCGGTCTAGCATGTCTTGGCCGTAGCCGGTGGAGATAGCGGGGTCGGGCATGAGCACAGCGTAGCCTGCTTGGGTAAAGACCCAGGGGTTCCAGCGGTAGCTCCAGGAGTTCCAGGACCCCCAGGGCCCACCGTGGGCGAAGACCAGCAGGGGCAGGGGCTCAGTGCCGCAGTTCTCTGGTAAGGCCAGGAAGCTGGTGAGTTCGGTACCGTCTGCGGCGGTTGAGGTCAGCCGTTCTAGCTTACCGGGCGCCTTCAGCTCTTCAACCGGGCTGGCTATGCGGGTTACGCGACCATTGGTGGCATCAATACGCACGGGGTAGGCCGAATGCTGGTGGCTGTCTTTGAGGGCGACCAGGGCACCATCGTTGTAGGCAAGCAACGAGAAATGCGACCGCCCATCGTCTACCAGGGTTTCGGTCGTCCCCTTCAGGCTCCCCCTATAAATAGCGCTTGCACCCAGGTTATCGCTGCTAAAGACGTAGTTTTCTTCATCCAGCCAGACCAGGTCATCTGCCCAGCGGTCTATGTCGCGGGAAAGCTCGGTCATTGCGCCGGTTGCCAGATTGTAGTGATTGGCATTGAGCTTGATGGACTGACCGGGCAACCAGCGGCGTACCTGGGTCACGGCAAGGCCGGTGCCTTCAGGAGTGAAGCTACCAGCTATATAGTCATGAGTAGCTGTTGCGGCGGCAATTTCCCGTGGGGCTGTCTGCCCGTCCAGGTCTATCAGCCAGACACTATAGCGCTGGTAGATACCGCCTTCTTTAGTTTCTACAGTAAGGGCTGCTTGGGAACCGCCGGGGCAGACAGTAAAACCTGAGAGCAGGGCCCCCTCCCCCAGCTCATGGATGAGGCGGGGCTCTTCCTGTCCGTCTTGCAGGTAGAGGCTGAGCTTGCCGGTGCCCAAATCGTGGTCCCAGAAGCGGGTGGGGAACTCGCTGTAGAGTACCCCGCTGGTTGCGCTCTTTTCTCGTTCATCAAGTGTCTTGGCTTGTTCTTCGAGTGAGCCACGGTGGGCCTTGGCCGTGAAGATGTAGCGAGGGTCCTTCTCCCGCTGGCGGACTTCCAGTTCATTAATGCCGCCGGGAAAACTGAGGACCAGTTCGGGTTCACCCCGTTCTGGCAGGCGGTAGACCCCTTTGAGGCTCTTGGACTCGGCTTGGTCTAGGTCCTTGTCCAAGGTCAGGTAAGGTCTGCCTTCTTCATCGAGTGCGAGCAGGGCCGCCCCGGAGTCCGGCGCGGTCAGCGGGTAGGGCTTTTCCTCCTGGTGAGCGGGTAGAGCCCAGAGCCGGGGCCGGTACTTAGCTCCCTCTTTATTCAGGGTCTGCACGGTGAGGACGGGTTCACCCGATCGCGAGGCGGCAAGGCCCACCATACGGGGGGCTTCAATCAGCTGGGATAGGTAGGTTTCGTGGGCGGGCAGAGGGGTGGTCTCTGCGGCCGGAGAGTCTTGTTGCTGCATACTCTCCAATCTACCTAAGGATGACTTTTCCAGGAGATACCTGGCACGTTTTATGACCCAGCCGTGTAAAATTCTATGAGCTGGGGCACAGGGTTGTATTCTTAGGAATGACACTGCCCACAAGCAACAAGGGAGACGCCCTACATGGCAAAGATTATTTACACCCACACCGATGAGGCTCCGCTACTAGCGACCTACTCCTTCCTGCCTATTCTGGAAGCCTACGCATCAACCGCCGGTGTTGAGGTGGAAACCCGAGACATCTCGCTGGCTGGCCGTATTCTGGCTCAGTTCAGCGATATTCTCCCAGTCGACCAGCAGGTGCCCGATGCCCTCACCGAGCTGGGCCAGCTGGCTAAGACCCCCGAAGCCAACATCATCAAGCTTCCTAACATTTCTGCCTCTCAGCCCCAGCTACTGGCCGCTATTGCCGAGCTACAGGGTAAGGGCTACGCAATTCCCGACTACCCCGAAGAGCTCGTCACCGAAGCCGACCAGGACGTTCGTGCCCGCTATGACCGGGTCAAGGGCTCAGCGGTTAACCCCGTTCTGCGTGAAGGTAACTCTGACCGCCGCGCTCCCCTGTCGGTCAAGAACTATGCCCGCAAGAACCCCCATTCCATGGGTGCCTGGAGCGCTGACTCCAAGACCAATGTGGCAACTATGGGCCAGAACGATTTCTTTAGCAACGAGAAGTCTGTGGTCATGGAGGCCGATGATAACCTCAAGATTCAGCATGTAGCGGCTGATGGCACCGTCACCGTGCTCAAGGAGTCCACCCCTGTACTGGCCGGTGAGATTATTGACGCCACCTACATGGACGTTGCCGCCCTGGACCGCTTCTTAGCTGAGCAGATTGCCCGCGCTAAGGCTGAGGGTGTGCTCTTCTCTGTGCATTTGAAGGCCACCATGATGAAGGTTTCTGACCCCATTCTCTTTGGCCGCGTGGTCCGTGCTTACTTCTCTGAGCTCTTTGACAAGTACGGTGAGCAGCTTGATGCCGCTGGCCTGAACGGTAACAACGGCCTGGCCGCTATCCTTAGCGGTATTGAGACCCTGCCCGCCGAGATTCAGGACGATGTTCGCGCCCTGGTTGAGAAGGGCCTGGCTGAGGGCCCCGAACTGGCCTACGTGAACTCCGATAAGGGCATCACTAACCTGCATGTGCCCTCCGATGTTATTGTGGACGCTTCTATGCCCGCCATGATCCGCACCTCCGGGCAGATGTGGGGTAAGGCTGGCCAGCAGGCTGATACCCTGGCCGTCCTGCCGGACTCTTCCTACGCTGGTGTCTACCAGACCGTGATTGATGACTGCCGCGCCAAGGGTGCCTTTGACCCCACCACCATGGGTACTGTGCCGAACGTTGGTCTGATGGCTCAGAAGGCTGAGGAGTACGGCTCCCACGATAAGACCTTCCAGCTTGCCGCTGACGGCGCTGTTCAGGTTCTTAACTCCGCTGGTGAGGTGCTGATGGAGCACCAGGTTTCTGCCGGTGACATCTGGCGAGCCTGCCAGACCAAGGACGTGCCGGTGCAGGATTGGGTCAAGCTGGCTGTCACCCGTGCCCGCGATTCTAAGACCCCCGCTGTTTTCTGGCTGGATAAGAACCGCGCCCACGACGCCAACCTGATTGCCAAGGTTCAGAAGTACCTGCCCGAGCACGATACCGAGGGCCTGGATATCCGTATTCTGGCACCGGCGGAAGCCACCCAGTTCTCCATTGACCGGATCC
Organism: Rothia sp. P5766; assembly: GCF_048513555.1. Lineage (NCBI taxonomy): Bacteria > Bacillati > Actinomycetota > Actinomycetes > Micrococcales > Micrococcaceae > Rothia > Rothia sp. P5766. Next base: position 12,896 of record NZ_JBLXXS010000009.1, read on the forward strand.
GCCAGGGCCAGGACACTATCTCTGTGACCGGTAACGTTTTGCGTGACTACCTGACTGACCTCTTCCCCATTCTTGAGCTGGGCACCAGCGCCAAGATGCTCTCCATTGTTCCGCTCATTAATGGTGGTGGCCTCTTTGAGACCGGCGCGGGCGGTTCAGCACCTAAGCACGTTCAGCAGCTGGTGGAAGAGAACCACCTGCGTTGGGATTCGCTGGGTGAGTTCTTGGCTCTGGCGGCTTCGTTTGAGCACCTGGCCAAGACCAGCGGTAACGCTTCGGCTCAGGTGCTGGCTGATACCTTGGATAGGGCGACCGGTACTTTCTTGAATGAGAACAAGTCGCCGTCGCGTAAGGTGGGCGAGATTGATAACCGTGGCTCGCACTTCTACCTGGCTAAGTTCTGGGCGCAGGAGCTTGCGGCTCAGACTGAGGATGAGGCCCTGGCGGCTAAGTTCGCGCCGGTAGCGGAGGCGCTGGTGGCGAACGAGGAGCAGATCGTGGCTGAGCTGCTGGCGGTGCAGGGCTCCCCCGCCGACTTGGGCGGCTACTACAAGCCCGAGGACGCTCTCGCCTCGGCAGTCATGCGCCCCAGCGCGACACTGAATGAAGCAATCGCGTCACTTAATAAGTAATAAAGCTGTGGCCGCCCAGGGAAACCTGGGCGGCCTTTACGCCAAACCTAAGAACGCTCTTGCTTGGACAATGATGTGCCGCAAAACTAAACGCTACTGTTAATGGGTTTCAAACAATCATATTTTTATATCACCGCCGCCACTATAGGGCAAGCAGATTTATATAGGAGAAAAACATGGCTACTACACTTTCCTTTTTCAACAATAAAGGCGGAGTTGGGAAAACAACACTAGCATGTAATTTTTCGCATTTTCTAGCATACGAAAAGGGAAAAAAAGTACTTGTTATTGACTTGGACCCCCAAGCAAATGCTACGCAATTACTACTAGACGAGCAAGATTGGGAACAAATCTATCAGAACAAGGAAGCTAGCGAAAGAAATACAGTTTACAAAATATTTGAGCATATACTCGATGGAGACGCATCGATAAATACTGACATAAAAATTTATAAAAGCCATCGATTTTTAGTCGACGTTTTGGCAGGCCACCCTTCCCTCTCAAAAGTTGAAGATAAACTCAGTAGGGCTTGGGATGAACTCAAAGCCGGAGAAATATCCGGCGCAAGAAAAACAAACTGGCTAAACACTCTAAGCTCTAAACTTAATTATGATTACATTGTAATAGATGCGGGCCCCTCACTTGGTGCCCTCAATAGAACTATGCTAGTAGGCAGTGATGCATTCACAACACCAGTAACGGCTGATTTATTCAGCTTGTATGCTTTAGAAAATATTGGTGAATGGATGGATTCCTGGGCAGCTGAATATTCAGAAGCAATTTTAAGAATTCCCGGTGAAAAGATCGAAAAATTTGAGTTAGGCAGCACCTTAAAGTCAAGGGAGGGTTACATCGGCTACACCATTCAGCAGTACATTGCTAAATCTTCCGGTGGGACAATTCGGCCTACCGCGGCCTATGATAGGTATAAAAACCAAATTCCGGAAAAATCCGCAATGTTAAAGAAAACATCAAAAATTGATAACGATTCCTTGGCATTAGGAATAATACCAAATATGTTCTCTATGGTACCCCTAGCACAAAATGCTCACGCTCCAATCTCTACCCTAGTTGCCGATGATGGAATAAAGGGAGCACAGTTCAATCAGCAGGAAAAATACAGCGCTGCCCTCATGGAAATATTTAAGAATATAAGCAAAAATTTGGAGGTTATTAAATAGTGGTAAGTAATTTTTGGCCAAATACTGTGATTGACTCTGCCACCCATAATGATTTAGTGCTTTTTGTAGGCGCAGGGGTTTCAATGGAAAGCAAAATTGGAAACACCTCACCACCCAGCTGGGACAAGTTACTTTCAAGCCTGTCGGAAGTAGTCAATAAATCTAATAACGTCGACTTCAATAGCATTCTAGAAAAAAATTTACTGGAAGCCGCCGAATTTATCCGCTTTGAATCACAGAAAAACGGACGCGAACAAGAAGTTATCGACAAAATTCTAGATTTGGTTGATTCGCCTAATGGTGAACAATTCAAATCTAATGATTGGCATGATGCTATTGAGCTATTAAATCCCAATATTATAATAACAACAAATTTTGACTCCATCCTGGAAAGAAAATTTCCTGGTTATAGCAAGATTGACCTCACTGATTTAAAAAATCTCCCCCAAAAGGTAAGGACAAGAAAATCTATAATAATTAAAGCCCACGGCACTGCTGGAAATCCTGGGACAATTCTTTCCCAAGGTGACTACATGAGGAACCTAAAGGACTCTCATCAACTATATGATGTGATTAACTCTTTGCTCCTTACCAGAACTTGTCTCTTTATTGGATACTCCATAGGAGACCTCGACTTTCAAGTGCTTCTTAATAATACAAAGAATTCCATACATAATAATCAGATATCCCATTATATTCTTACACCAGAAATTCCACCTTACCGAAAATCAATGTTCAGAGACGCTTATGGACTACATGCTTTAGAATATACTGTCAACCAAAATGGCAGCCACCAGGATGGAATCGAGAAACTTAAATCCCTAGGTGAGATAGCTTCAACAAAGGGAGCCTAAATTGTTTAAAAAACAAAATATTAAAGAGAAGATTTCAGCTCAATAGTATGACCTGAGTCCTGTTAAACTATACCAAAGCGAGGTTTCGCCAAATATTATCGTATGGGGATGCAAAAGGCTACTATTTTCCAGTAGGAGCGCCCACCTCACCTTATTGACAGAGACTAAAAGTGCGTCCGCGAGCTCACTTTTCTGCTTTTCCATTATCGTGGTTACCAGAATCATACCTGTGGGTTCCTTCCGTCTTATCGGAGAAAACCAAAAGGTAGATGCAATGAAGCCTGTCACTGGTTATCTTTCTATCGTGTAAATTGGCCGTATGGCTTCACCCAGAGAATCCACAGATAGATTATTAGCTGGTGCGGTCATAGCACTACAGCCGCCCGGATCCTTAGCAGGAACCGGGGTCTTGGTAGCAGAAGCATTACTCTCCTGTGTAAATTCATTTGTAGACGCATCACACTCAAGAAGGGACGGTTAAAATCAGGAATATAGCAGGCGAAACAGTATAAAATTACTATTTACCCTGTACAGATATAAGAACACCTTTCCTAAGAAGAGCATGGGACAAGCACCAGGAACGACGTTAATACTTAGCCCGGAACCAAATACCAGTTATACAAAGAACGGGTTACGCAGTTCGTGCAACCCACCCACTATCGTTACGGAAAGGCACCATAAAGCCTAGAAAACTTCAGCCGTTGAAGTAGCAAAGGTATCTGCATAGGACTTGGATCGCTTAGTATCATCGGCAGAAATGATCAGGGTGTTATAGCCGCTACCAGTTCCAGCAGGCATAAGCCTAACTACACCGTGGTTAGTTGAGCCCGCCATCTTAGCTGTGTAACTTTGCTCATCCCCTTGCCCAGAGAGCGATGATTTCTTGGCAAGCCTTGCTATTGATGGGCTGCAACCTACCAGTGCGGTCAGGAAGAGCTTTGCGATGGTGGCGATGTAAGACGACGGGACTTTGACGATGTTGCCATGAATTCCCTTGTTCAAAAAAATGTATATAGGTTCATCTAGTATAAATAACTTTCATTGAGGTCCTTGCTTTGCAAACAAACAGAATACATAACTGTGGATAGTCCCCGATCGTGCATTTCATTTCATATGGTTTGTTTCAATGGGCTAAGCAATAAACCAGGTATTTGTGGAGTATCCATATCTGAAGCGTATCAGTGGTGGTTGATGAGCTGAAAAAGTAACGCCCGAAAGAATCCGTAGGCAAAAACTACGGAGCCTTTTATCGTAGCTAGTTTAACCTCCCAGCCACGATAGTCTGTTGCATGTTCAGATGCGTTTCACAGGCTTCAATTATCAATCCAAAACCGCAGTTTTACCGTGCCGTCTGACATCGTGTAGGTATTTTCTAAAATGCCACCAGCACCCTCAATAATGCGCCGGGAAGCTACGTTATCATCCGAACAGGTCACCAGCACCTTATGAACTCCAGATTCACGTAAACGCTCTAAGCTCAGCCTCAAGATTTCCCTGGCGAACCCTCGTCTCCGCTCGTCCGGAAGCACAGCGTAGCCAATATGCCCACCCACAACCCGAAGAAAACCCGTCAGCTCATATCGGATAGAGACCCGGCCCACGATACGCCCCTCATACTCTGCAACCAGCAGGTCAGAACGCACACAACCTTCGGGCAAATCCGTACCTTTAGCTAACCGGTTATGCTCCTCAAGTAGCGCAGGGAAATCCGTGGGATCACCCAAAAGAAAATCGAAGTTATCGTTCTCTAAGAGGATTTGGTGTGCACGAGTTGCCTGCTCACGATCGGATAAGGTGAGAGGGCGTAGTTTCAGGTGTGTCATAGGGGCTTCCCTAAGTTACAGAAGAAAATAAGTGAATTCAGCCTACCATGCCTATCAGCGTTAGAACACTAGGTAACGGCGCTCCCGCATAGATGTTTACCTGTTAGAACTCAGAGTGCTACGTGCTTAAACCTTCACCCCCTATAGACGGGCTTTGGCTTTCTGTAGATTCCCCAGAGGCGTGGGCTCCGCGTAGCTCCAGAGCAAACACGCCCCGTCCCACCTCAATAGAGCCCATTCTATCCTGCTACTGCAAAGCCTCAGCGCTCTACCAGCCAGCTGGCCCGGGGCCAGCGCCTTAGGGGCTGTTGGCTGATAGAGCGCTGAGCTGGGACACTACCCTCTTGAGTAAGCTTCCCCGTACCTATCTAGTTATTTACTAGCTTGGCTTTCCCTACGGCTCGGTGATGAGTCACTGTAGGAACAATAATCAAGTGGTCGCTCCGCCAGGTGAACCAGGTAGAAAGACTTTCCCTCGCGCACACCCAGTAAATTATTCCCAGGGTTCCAGAGCAAGGGTAAGGCAGAATCCCCCTGAACTGACTCATCAGTTTTTCTGAGGAAAACGCTCAGCCGCTCAGCATCATGGCTCCAAAAGAGCCTATTTTCCCCACCGATAGATAAGTGCACCCTAGTCCCCCGCAGCTCCGTCATAGACACCCTCCGCCAGGTCATATTCGAAGCGTTAAGCCCCAATGAGGGCGTAACCCCGTGGCCAGGTGCACAGATAGTACAGCGCGAAATAGGGATAGACGGCGATTCTTGCTCTTGTGCCTGAACCGGGTCAAAAAAGTCCTCTGGCTTGTTCCTACACAGTGCAGAACGAATAGCTGATGTCCACGAAAAAATACGACCCACTGTGGGCCTCCTTAAAACAAACGCCACTTTCGCTACGCCTTGTGGGTAGCGACCGATTTTCCTTTGAGAGCACCGTCTGCGTCAGGCGGTTGCCAGCCAACAAGTCAAAGGGCTTACCGTTGGGCTTCTGAATCGTGACACCAACTTAAGAAAATAAATGGAAGTTCACAAGCTTTATACACTTCACTATCTGACAAAGACCGCTCAGGAAGCGCTAAGGCCCCACACCCAAGAGGGTGCGGGGCCTTAGCGCGAGCTGTCAGCTTAGTAAGCCTCTAAGAAACTAGGAGGCCTTGGACAGGGATCCAGCCATCTGCTCGGCTAGCTTGGCCGCGCTGTCAGCATTGCTACTGGAAACAGTAAGAACGCTGAAGCCGGTACCGGTACCAGAAGGCACAACCACAAACACGCCGTGTACGGACACACCGGTAACGTCAAGAGTGTAGCTCAGCTGAGTGCCCTCACCCAGAGGGGTGGAGATCTTCTTGTACTCGCCCGGAGTAGCGTTGATACCCTTAGCCAGTGATTCCATCTCGGCCTGATCAGGCAGGGAAGTAACCAAGACGGGCTCAGCGTTGACGTTCACATTCTCAGCGAAACCATCTTCGTTAGGGGTCACAGAGGTAGCCATCAGATCAAGCTGAGCCATCTGAGACTTAAGCTCCTCGGGGGTGAAGTTAGTTCCCTGGGCGGCCTGATCCAGGTACTCCTGAATAGCATCGGTGTTGGCAATGGCCTCACTGTCCATCTCCATCCAGCCCTCAGGAACAGCAAAGCTGATCTTGTTGTTAGGTGCTGTTACCTTCTTGAAGCCGTCAGGAATAACTGCCTCTACCTTAGCCTCATCAGCGGCAGCTGAGCTGGTCTCCTCCGCTGCCTGGGACTGCTCAGCTGAGGCGCTAGCTGAGCTAGAAGTCTCCGCTGCTGCGCTCTCTTTTTTATCGGATGAGCCACAACCAGCCAGAAGGGCTAGGGACATCAGCGCGACGGTGGGTACAGCCAGCAGGCGGGTTTTGGGTGATACAGCCATAGATTTTTCTCTTTCTCAAACAGGACTGGGCACTACGATTATAGGCTGGTTTGGGCACACCTCGGCGCTTCGGCATGACATAAACCACTAAAAAGGGGATAAAAAAGCCCTAGCCAAGATTCTGGACACTACGGATAGCCATGGGATCCTGCCAGCTATTGGTAGAGCTTGCCACCGGATTCCTGCAAATAGCAGGAAGGGCAGAGAGACTCATAGCCCACATGAACCCCGTCAATAGCCACCTGGTCACCGGCAAACACAAAACGACCGTCCACAGTGCGCCCATTAAAGAGAGCCTTGCGGCCGCAACGGCAAATAGTTTTAAGTTCTTCAAGGCTGTGCGCGATTTCCAGCAGACGGGCTGAACCGGGAAAGGCCCGCGTCTGGAAGTCCGTGCGAATGCCGTAGCACATGACGGGAACATTCTCCTCCACCGCGATCCGCATCAGGTCATCAACCTGGGCAGTGGTCAGGAACTGGGCTTCGTCCACTAGCAGGCAGGAGACAGGCAGGTGCCCGTGAAGCTGTTCCTGCCGGGCGTGAGGTTCAGCCGCCGCATGGAAGAGCTCACGCACAGAGTCCTGATCACCCACGAGGAAATCCGCGGCGCGAGTAACCCCCAGGCGGGAAACAATGGCAGTGTCCCCCTTAGTGTCGAGCTGTGGCTTAGCAAGCAGAACCCTTTGACCGCGCTCCTCATAGTTATGGGCCGCCTGCAAGAGCGCAGTGGACTTACCAGAGTTCATCGCCCCAAAACGGAAATACAGCTTAGCCACGGTGGCCCTCCCAGCTCCTATATGTACAAACCACCTTATTCTAGCCTTTCACGGCCGCATCTGATGAGTCAGCGCATCCAATAGATAAACACCCCGCTACCGCCCTCTCCAACCTGACGGAGGGGGCAGTAGCGGGGTCTGCAAACAGCCAGCGGCGTGGGCGCTTATTGGGTTTGGCCCACCTCAATACCAGAAACATCCACCTGTTCCAGAGGGATCCTCTTAGAACCGGTAACCAGCTTATGAACCAGCCAGACACCAATGATAATAGGCAGGCCGATGTAGGCGGAGACCACTTGGAGCCACAGACCTTCAAAGATTGCGTTGTAGTTCTGACCAGCAATCACCATAAGGCACATAAGCAAGGCTACGATGGGGCCCAGGGGGAAGAGAGGGGCCTTATAGGGCAGGTCATTGACGTCGTTACCCTGAGCAACATAAGCCCGGCGGAAACGGTAGTGACAAATAGCCACACCCACCCAGGTGATAAAGCCTGACAAACCTGAAATATTAATAAGCCAGGTGTAGGCAGAGCCCTCACCAATAACCGCTGAGGCGAAGCCAAACAGGCCAATAGCGGCAGTCATCAGCAGCGCAGGCATAGGGATGCCTCGGGCGTTGACCCGGGTGAAGATACGGGGCGCGCGGCCTTCAAGGGCAAGAGCGTAAAGCATACGGGATGAGACGTAGAGACCTGAGTTACCGGCTGACAGGATAGCAGTCAGAATAACCGCGTTCATGACCGAAGCGGCAAAAGCAATACCCAGGTTCTCAAAAACCATAGTGAAGGGTGAATAGGCGATATCGGTTTCACCGGTGCGCAACAAGTTGGGGTTGGTGTAGGGAATGAGGGTACCGATTACGGCAATCGCTCCAATGTAGAAGAGCATAATCCGCCAGAATACGCTCTTAAGCGCCCGGGGCACATCGCGGCGAGGGTTCTGGGATTCGCCTGCGGCAACACCGATCATCTCGGTGCCCTGGAAGGAGAAACCCGCAACCATGAAGATCGCCATAATCGAGACGAAGCCGCCCTTGAAAGGGGCCTCGCCGTTCGTCCAGTTAGCAAAGCCGTTGTTGTGGTTGCCCAGAATGCCAAAAATCATTGCAATGCCGGCAATAAGGAAGACGATAACGGTAATGACCTTAATGGTGGCCAGCCAGAACTCGGATTCACCGTAGGAGCGGGCCGAAAGCACATTGATACCCAGGATGAGAGCGAGGAAGACACCTGCCCATACCCAGCCGGGGACACCCGGCAGCCAGTAGGACATGATGACGCCCGCAGCGACCAGCTCCGCGGCTACGGTAATTGCCCAGTTAAACCAGTAGTTCCAGCCCATAGCAAAGCCAAAGGAGCTTGAAACATAGCGGGAGGCAAAAGTTTGGAAGGAGCCCGCTACCGGCAGGTGCGCTGCCATTTCGCCCAGGGACTGCATCAGGAGCAGCACCATAAAGCCAATCAGGATATAAGCCACTAGGGCACCACCCGGACCGGCTTCTGCAATGGTGGAACCTGATGCCACAAACAGACCGGTACCGATTGCACCGCCGATTGCGATCATAGAGAGGTGCCGGCTAGCTAGCCCTCTTTTAAGCTCTTCTTTAACCTGCCCGGTAGGTGCAGGGTGTGCTTCAGGAGACATAGTGTGCTGCTACTTTCGCTGGTAATGAGTCCCCAACAGTTTTGCTTAGGGGGTTTAAGACAAACTTTAGACTACCAACCGCGCAGGCCACATACCACCGGGTATCACGTGATATAGCTTTACCCGGCAAATGTCCTAGGCATTTTCGTTGATGAAGGTGATTTTTGAGCCGTGCTCGACCGTGCGAGATACGGTGCAGTCCTTCTCAGCAGATAGCCGGATGAGTCGGTCCACCATTGACTGAGCTTTTTCCCCAGCTTCGGTTGCGGCGAAGCGGACCTTAAAGCTGACTTCAATATCGTCCATTCGGACGGCACCGTTTTCGTCAACCTGGCGGATGCCGGAAGAGGTGACGCTAAATTCCTCTGCTTCTGCGCGGCGGCCGGTGACAACGTCCACGTCGATAGCTGAGCAACCGGCAATAGCGGCTAACAGAAGCTCAACAGGGGTCAGTAGCCCCTCCCCCTGACCGAATTCAAGGCTGTCGCCCTTGGCGTTGGTTGCGCGGTAGTGGCGGGAGGCAGTCCGCTCTACCGTGACGGCCCGGTAGTTGGGGTCTTGGGTGCGTTGGTTAGCGGTATTCTCACTCATGGTTTCTCCTGGGTAATTGTCCTAAGCGTGGTTGCAGTTTCAACTGGGCAGAGGCAGAGTTTATTCCCTGCGGCCCAAGGGTAGGTTAAGGGGCTTTGAGAAGCTTCATTGTGATACGGGAGTCCACCCGGATGACAGAGTCGTGCCGGGCGGCGACCTCTGAAAACCAGCGTTCGTAGGCAGCTGAGTCTTTGACTCTAACCTTAATGTAGTAATCAGGTAGCCCGTACATACGGCGGAACTCAACCACGTTCTCGCTGGCCATAATGGTGTTCTCAAAATCCTCAATGCTCGCAACATCGTTGCGAGATAGGTCAGCAAAAACCAGGACTTCAAACCCCTCGTCCATGGCCTCATAGTTGATGCGAGCGCTGTAGCCTTCGATAATTCCTTGTTCTTCGAGCCTGCGTACCCTGCGGAGGCAGGGGGCCGCAGTGAGGCCTACGCGCGCCGCAAGTTCCTGGTTAGTCAGCCGACCATTGCGGGTGAGCTCATTGATTATTGCCCTATCTAAAGAATCCATATACATATATTGCCAGCACATAGCACTCTCAGCAATTATTCGCAAACACCTTGCTCTCGTTTTTCTTTAAACTGGCCGTATGCACATCACGAAAGAAACCTCAACCACACCCGATATTGTCGGTGAGCATGTCGCTACCCTACCCGGTGAAAGCGGCTTTAAAGAAGGCATGCGAGTAGCGGGTATTTTGTGCATAGGGTTTATGGTCATGGGTATGGGCTTAGGCGTACTGGTCGCTTCGGTTGGCTTACCCTGGTGGGTTGCGCCTGCACTCTCAGCGATCGTCTTCGCCGGCTCGGTGGAATTTCTGTTGGTTGGGCTCATTGCCTCGGTAGCGCCCCTCTCACTGATCGCCTCAACTACCCTACTCATGAATGCCCGCCACCTGGTCTACGGTATCTCTTACCCGCTACAGAATGTTCAGGGGAACCTAGCTAAAGCGGTCGCCGTGTATCTGCTCTGCGATGAAGCCTACGCAGTCAATACCGCACCGGGCTCCCAGGGCTTTCGCGGGAGTCGTATTTTAACCGTATCTGTGGGTCTCTGGGTGAGCTGGTGGGGCGGGTCAACTCTAGGCGCTCTTGTAGGCGCCACTTTACTATCGCATCTCAAAGGCGTGGACTTTGTGATGACCGGTATGTTTATTCTGCTCTCTATCAACGCCTATAAAGCAGTCAGGGATAAAACAACGGCGGCGCTGGCAGCCCTCTCCTCGATAACTGCCATAGTGTTCTTCCCCCATTCCATCTTGCTTCTCTCTCTCCTGGGCCTTGTCGCCTTGCTGACGATCCGCCATTATGCCCAGCCTAAAACAGCCCTACAGGAGCTGCCCCGTGCCTAGCACCAGTTACATCCTCTCCGCTATTTTTCTCTCCGCAGGCATCACCTTTGCCCTGCGGCTGCTTCCTTTTGGCATCAAAAATGCGCTCAAAGACTCAGCCCTCGTCACTGATTTGGCCCGCTGGGTACCCTTAGGGGCTATTATCTGCCTGGGTTTTTATGTGATTGCAGACATTGACTATTCTTCCTGGCAAACAGCTACCCCCTACTTGGCCGGAACCCTTGTGACCGCTGCCCTACATCTTTGGCGCGGAAACCTCGCCCTTAGCCTCCTGGCGGGAACAGCAACCTGCGTTATTCTGGCTAACTGGGTTTTCTAAGCTAGGTAACAGCCATCATAGATAAGGCCCCCGTTCCTGCCAGCACTGGCAGGAACGGGGGCCACATGATACAAGCGGTCAAGGCTTAAAGAGCAGCAAGTGCGGCTTGATAATCGGGTTCGCTGCTAATTTCATCGACCAGCTGGGTATAGATGACCTGGCCTTCGGTGTCCAGAATAAGCACGGATCGGGCCAAGAGACCGGCCAGCGGGCCATCAGCGAGGGTTAGGCCAAAGTCTTTGCCAAATGATGAACGGAAGGCAGAAGCAGTCACGACGTTTTCGATGCCTTCTGCACCACAGAAGCGACCCAGGGCAAAAGGAAGATCCTGGGAAACACACAGAACCACGGTGTTCTCCAAAGCAGCTGCCTGCTGGTTGAAGGTGCGCACCGAGCTGGCGCAAACGCCGGTATCGATGGAGGGGAAGATATTGAGGATTACCTTTTTACCGGCAAAATCGGCGGATGAAATCTCACTCAAATCGGTCTTGACCAGGGTAAAGCTGGGAGCCTGTGAGTCAAGGGTGGGCAGTTCGCCGACGGTCTGAACGGCGCTGCCTTCTAAATGTGTAGTAGCCATAGAATCCATTGTGTCCTGCTTAACCAGGCTATGCAAGAGGTTGCGCTGTGGGCGTGCAGTTATGCTCTAGCCCACTGGAGCTTTAGGGCAGTCATCCTTGGGGCGTGTCGACACTTTCGTGACATCTTGTAGCCAAAAAGGTGTCGGGTTTAGAAGATGTTCTAAAGTTGATTCTGTGCCAAAACTAATAGACCATGAGGAACGAAAACAGGAGATCGCTCACGCAGTCTGGCAGGTGCTGACGCGTGAGGGAGTACGAGGTGTCTCGGTACGGACCGTTGCCGCCCAAGCCGGGATCTCTACCGGCTCTTTGCGCCATGTCTTCCCCTCTTTTGAGGAGATGATGCTTTTTTCCCTGGACTTTGCAGGAAAAAAGTTTATCCGTTCCCTCACCAACCGGCAGTTTGAGGGCCAGCTACTTGACAATTTGGAAGAACTTTACACCTACCTTTCACCGGTTTCAGAAGACGGACAACGATTCACGACAGTCATAGCAGGCATGCTGGCAGACATGCGAATTTTCCCTGATATTGCAAAAATACTCCAAGAACATGAGGCTGACTTTATATATGCCTATGGGTTCTTGTTGAGCCAGCTTCGAGCTCATGGCTTCCTCAAGCCGGGGCTAGATATTGACCTGGAGGTGGAGAAGCTCGTTGCCTTGCTCTGGGGCATTAACGCGCTTTACACTCTCACAGATGGTGAGATCAGCACGCAGGAACTTACCGAACCTATTATTGTGCAGTTCGAGACACTCCTGAACATCTTTATCTCCCCTGTCTGCCAGGATGCCTCTACTGACCCTCAGGAGTTTGTCCGTGCCTAAACTCATCGACCACGAAGCCCGGAACCGGGTAATTGCCCAGGCTCTATGGAAACTGCTCAATGAGCGCGGTGTTAGTGCCGTTACCGTCAGGAATGTTGCAGCCGAGGCCGGGATCTCTATGGGATCGCTACGTCACTCTTTTAATAACAGAGTGGAGCTTCTCACCTTCGCCTTTGACCTTATTGGGCAGGAAACAGAAGCCAGTATGAAAGCTGTTTCTGTCGAAGGCCAGGATGTTCTCAACACGGTTAAAATTCTGGAGCATTTTCTCCCCATCACCCCGCGTTCGCAGGCAATCTCCCGTATTACCCTCAGCATGGTTTCCGAACTACGCCCAGTCCCCGGTATCAAGGATATTTCGACCAAAGGTCTTGAGCGGATTCGCTCATATTTTTATAACATGCTGGTCTACCTTGATAGTACTGGTCAGATTAAAACTGGTACTCATCTGAAGGTTCAGGCTAATAAGCTGACTACCCTTAGCTATGGGCTCTCCACTAAGGCTGTGATTGGTGGGCGGGGGTCAGAGCCCGTCAACATCAGCAGGATTTTCCGTTCCTGTATGAACGAGATACTGGTTACCCCGGTAGCCTATGCCACCCAAGAGGACATCGATGAATTTATTCGGCTTTCTGAAGGCGTTGGCGCCTTCCGCTCATAGTCTTGGCCGGTACACCGGTTAGAGCATCAGAGAATAGCATGGCACAGTGTTAAGCTGACATTATGTTGTTCCATATAGCTTTACCCGAAGACTACGCTCGCGCTCTTAAAACAGGTTTTTACGATATCTCTACCCGTGGACTTCCCCTGGCTCAAGCAAGATTCATTCACTGTAGCGCTTCAGAGGACCAGGTCCAGCGCATTTGGCAGGCAGTCTATAGTGACCGTCAGGATGCCCTCGTTCTAACTATTGATGAGCTGGCTTTGGCTGATGCGAATCTCACCGTACAGCACGAACCGTGTGATCCGCTCGACCCAGGCTCTGAGCTGTTCCCACATATCTACGGTGGACCTATCCCTCTTAAGGCTCTTACGGTTTGCAGAGAACACCAGTGGAAGAGGCAGTAAAAAGCCCGCCTACCGCATAGAGCTCTAAACGGTCGACGGGCTGGAGTTGCTGAGGTGCCTAGGCAGTAGCTAGCGGGCCTTCGTCCTCGGGGGCGGTGACTGGATCTGAGATAACATCTGCAGGTGCTTGCTCGACTGCTTCATCGGCGGCTTTCTCTGCCTTGGTTTCGATGCGGGTCTCTTTGATTTCTTCTACTTTTTCTTTGGTTTTTTCTACAGCCGTTGAAGCTACTTCTTTGGTTTTCTCGGCAACCAGAGGAGCTTTATGGCGAATAGTTTCCCCTGCGGCCTTCACATTCTCTTGAACAGTAGGGTCATGCAGAGCTTTGTTAGCCTGACTCTTGATCTTTTCGTAGCTCTCGCGACCGGCGCGGGCGCCCAAAACATAACCCACACCGATACCCGCAAGCAGGGCTAAACGTGCTTTCATAACATCCACCTTCATATAGTTCTATAAGCAGTATCTACACAGTACGCCCAAACCCTAAATTGCCACAAGGGGGAAAGCCTCTCCAGCCATAATTATCAGTGAGCTTGTAGGTTTTCTGGTTGAGTCTCAACGCTATTGGTATTCCAACTTTACTTGTAAGTTTTAGTATTTTGCTGCGGTGAAAATCATTAGGGGCTGGTCCTCTCCCCCAGTAAAAGGCTCACAACTCCAGGAACGGTAACAGCGCTCCACCCTTAGACCAGCTTGCTCTAAGGCTTCAGTAATCTGCTCATAGCTTCTAAACTGAAGCCGCTGAACGGTATCAACCATGTAGCCACTCTCCAGAAATTCTCTGTGCGAGCGCATAACCACAACTCCCTGTTGGTCCGGTGGCTCAATCACTGTGGTTTCATTCAAACGGCCAATAACTGTCTTACGTGTAGTCTGCTCGTGACTCCATCGTTCCCAGGCACGATTTTCGGGATTGCGGGTCTCGAAGGCTAGCCGCCCGCCAAGTTTCAGTCCATGTGCAATATGTTTGAGAGCCTTGTACCACTGATCCCCAATCATATGCATAGCTACATTGCCACTCATTATCACCAGGTCAGCGGAGTGTGGCATGATCTGATCGCTTGTTCCCACCTGCCACTCTACGCAATGTGCGCCCGGACGATGTTGGGCATACTTAATCATGGCCGGAGCTGGGTCTATTCCTATGACAGATCGACCAGACCCGGTGAGGGTAACAGTAAGGATTCCGGTGCCACAGCCCAAATCGACAATGGACTGGGCCTGTGTCGCTGTAGCTAGACGGCGAAAGAAATCGTGGTCTTCCCCGTCAGGGTTGTCCTCATCGTAGATTGCTACTAAATATGAATCATCAAACTGAGAAGCCGTTCCCTTAGCTTTTACGCCTCTGCCAAGCATTAGTTAATCTTTTTTACCACAGAAGATTTGAGGTAGATCTGGCCAGCGCCGGGAACCTTGGCCTCAAGGTCATGGCCGTTGATAGGGCTCTCCAGTAGGCGGATACCGCGCACCTTGGTGCCAGCTTTAATATCCGCGCCACCTTTAACTTTTAGGCCCTTAGTAATGGTCACTGCGTCACCGTCGGTTAGCTCATTACCTACCGAGTCCAGGACCTTGCTGCCGGCTTCATCAGGCTCAGCGCCCTTTTCAGCCTCAATCCACTCGTGGCCGCACATGGGGCAAACCCACAGCTGCCCCTGCTGGTAGGAGTATTCCTCAGCGCACGCTGGGCAAGCTGGCGTGTATTCTTCAGACATGGCGCTTCCTTCGAACGGGTCAAGAGACTACTTCACCCCTCATTATGGCAGATACACAGGGCGCGCCCCGCACGCCGGGCCACAGGCACAGGGACGCTGACACAGCGGTTAGCAGAGCTAAAAAGTACTGTAGCCCTCTCTACTCATTACAACTCCCCTGCCGGTCTTAGTGTTCCAGCAGGTCATGGCCTCTTGTGCCGACTCACAGGCCAGGTGCTGGGAGTAAACACTGGTCCCATAAGGCACCACCTGGGCAGAACCACCAGAAGGGTTAGACTGGTTCATCATGAAGAAGAGGGCATCACCCCGTGCCCCTAGCTCCACCTGCTGGACTGAATCATCCAGCGAGAAAATCCACCGGGTAAGCAGTGCTGAGGGTTCTGTGTACTTCCTTTCCTCCGCGTAGGAGACCACCCCGCAGACGGCTGTGGTAGTGCCTCTAACATCGCACCCGATATTGCCTGAGGGGCTCACGAGAATACCAACATTCCAGTTCTCGCTGACCGGGTAGAAGGAGGTGACAGGAACCGCACCCTGCGGGATGTAGCCTTTTCTTTCAGTCAGCGGTGGGGCGGTAGTTTGATGGGCGGCCCCCGGCTGCTGGTTGGTGGGGTTTGCTGTCGCAGGGGTGGATGAGGTTGCAGGAGCTGTTGGGCTAGCGGAGGTACTAGCGGTAGCTGGTGAGACAGTGACGGTGGGTGAGCTAGACGGTCTAGGGCTTTCGGTTGAGCTTGGTGAGGGGCTCATGGGGGAACTGGCTGATGGGTTACTGTCAGTTCCCGGCTCAGGGCCGCCGCAAGCGCTTAGCACTAGTAGGCCACTGCAGAGTAGGAGAGAAAATTTTGTAGCGGACATTTATCCTCCTGCAGGTCCCTTGAGTGTTGTCTCTTTTTCTTTTCCTGTTTAAGCCAGTATAGGGCTCGCACATCGTTTGGCCCGTCTGCTGGCCTGGACCTCAGCAAGAGATTAGGGCTCTAGTTTTTTACCTCTGGGCAGGATCCCTCCGGCCCAGAGAGCGGCAAGGACGAGCAGGGGCTGGAAGAGCAGACGGACAAAGCGCTTGGCGTCAGTATCTAGCCCGAAGGCATCAATCCCTTGAAGGTACTGGTTGATGTTGCCGGGGAAGATGAGGACGTAGAAGAGAGCTAGCGCTAGGGCTACTGCCCTACGGGAGCTTTGCGGGGCAAAGAGTAAGCCCAGACCGAAGCCTAGCTCCACCAGCCCGGAGGCCACCACAACCAAGTCTGGATCTAGTGGTAGCCAGACGGGCACCTGGGCCAGGAAGGACTGGCGGGCGTAGCTCAGGTGGGCGGTACCAGCCAAAAGCATGAAAGAGCCCAGAATCAGACGTACAAAGTGCTGAGAGTATCGACGCATACCCACCATTATTGTGCATGTCTCACATTAGAGCCTCATCAGGAGAAAGGTAGGCTCAACGAAAGTTCTTCGCCGTTGAGCCCTCCTCAGTTGCCGCATAAGCTCTCAGGATGAAACGCTCAGCTATATGCCCTGAGCCAGGAACTCACTCTTTAATGGCCTTCAGCTCGGTCATTTCAATTTCAAAAACAGGGTCTTGCTTCTTCTCAGCTTCGGGGATGTTCATCACCGAAGCAAAGATATCGGCCACCCTAGCAACTTTTTTGAGGTTCTTGTCCTGGCTAATCCAACTGTCAAAACCGATACTGAAACTAGCGTCCTTGGTATGGATGTGGATGGTGGGGCTATTCTTTTTATCATCGTCGAACCGAACATAACGAACGTCCTGGAGATTATAGAGTGTCCCAGTGTCACCGTTCTTCTTTAGATCCGCGTATCGAGTGACAAAGAAATAATTTTGAGTGATACCCAGGTAGGAATTACGCATACCCACATTCACATCAGCCAAAACAAGTAGTTTCTCTTCGCGAGGCAGAGACCACTGCAAGATGGAAAGAAGATCATCTCCTGTCTCATCCTTATCAAACACTAGGAGAGCCGGTGCAGGCTTGGAGGGTTGCTGATAGATGCTCCCCATGAGTTCGGCAACGGACTGGGCTAATTGCTCAGACTTTTCGAGGGGATTATCTGATTCATATTTGCGCCCGAGTCCCAAAGGGAGCCGCAGTACACTTTTGCCCTCAATGATCGTCATCAGCTTCAACTGTTGGATTAGTTTGCCGACTAGCTTTTGGAGCTCCTGCTGAGCTTCTTCATATTCTGACTCTGTGGTGGTGAGAACAGCTTGAAGCAGTTTTTCATCATCCGGGTTGAGGCTGATGTGGGATGCACGTAAAACATTCCACCTGTGTCGGGTCCATTCTGCCAGCAGGTAGCCGTATGCGTCGTTGAGAATATCGTTCTGATGCTCTAGGACGTATTCTTTTCTTTCCGATTTACTCTCAGCGCACTCTAGCCCTTTGAGGTGCTTGGAAATATTCTGTTTAAACAGGTTACGGCTTTTGAGGATATCCGTTTCCTTGGAAAGAATAGGGGAAAAAATACCAGTGCTCACCTGCCCTATCTGCCGTGCTTCTTCCACAGCTTTGGAAACTGAAGAGTCCAATGAGATAAGGGTAGACCAACGTTCTTCTTGCGTTGCTTGACGAATTTCGTTGATGGCCTGACGGGTTAGTTTGAGGTTCTCATCTAGACGGCGTGAGATAGAGGAAAGTTGCATTTGTAAAGCGACGAGAACCATTCCTGGTCCAGTGCTGAGAGCCGACAACCTAGCTAAATCAGCTGGAGCTAGCTCGGACCAACGCATGATGTGACTAAACCCATTACCCCCAGCGGTTTTAAGCACGCCAAGATTCTCCCCGGTTTTCGCGACGACTGGAACCATTGTCTGAAGTTTTTCCACAGTGGTTGGATTAAGTCGGACCAGCCCCTGGAGAAACTCTGGAGAGACTTGTTTTTGAGCAAGGATATTTGCTCCTGCAACAAAACCCGAAAGGCCGTCAGCAATGACTTTGGCTGACCCTTCAGGCATAAGATCAAAAGATAGGAGTTCTAACCCCGGAACAGGCTTCTGCGAAAAAACTGCTGCGACTCCAGGTTTAACTTCAACGATTACGGTCTCCTGCAGTCCTTCAAGATCACTATTTTGTGGTGTTTCCTCTGACATTTGGTCCCCTCTGAACAGTTAAGACCCGCACAGTGTGTTTGCAGGTTAATTTGCTTTGTATTAATTATTGTAGAGGCAAGTGATTTGTATTTATCTCTTTAATTTTTAATGGTTTTTGTAGCTCTCGTGAGGGTCCGCTCTGCAATCTCATGTAACGAGGTTCCAAATAGCCGCCGTTAAGTCGTATCTTGACCTGCATATACTTTTAGAAAAAATAAAATGGATCACATTTAGCCTTGCAGTCTGCTTTATAAAGGGCTTCTCTCCGCTCTAGCGGTAACCAAATCTGCGTCCCTGTGGGTAGTTGCTTGCGGCTTCTGCTTGACCCCGCAAAAATCTTCAAAAAGGTGCTCATACCGGGGCGTGAAATCAACCAGAAGTCTAAATCGTTCTCTTCGCCAAAGCCCTTCAGCCGTTACAGACCTAAAAAGTGAAAACCGAGTGGCGGCCTCCTACGGTGCCTCGGGGTCGAGACCCGCTGGTCCTGTCATACTCTTAGTATCCTATGGTCCCCCTAGGACAAGGGAATAAGGTATTGTTGTCTCATCAAATAAAACCTCCCGGCCCTGTTTAGTACAGGTACCGGGAGGTTTTTATAAACTCAAAACAATCAGAGACTGACTAGACGTTGAAGCGGAACTCCACCACGTCGCCGTCCTGCATGATGTAGTCCTTACCTTCAATACGGACCTTACCCTTGGCCTTAGCCTCAGCCATGGAGCCTGCGGCGTCCAGGTCCTCAAAGGAGACAATCTCAGCTTTAATGAAGCCCCGCTCAAAATCAGTGTGAATCACGCCGGCAGCCTGGGGTGCGGTGTCGCCCTGGGAGATAGTCCAGGCGCGGGTCTCCTTGGGGCCAGCGGTCAGGTAGGTCTGCAAGCCCAGGGTAGAGAAGCCAACACGGGCTAACTGGTCCAGGCCAGATTCGTCCTGACCGTTCAGTTCTAGCATCTCGCGAGCTTCTTCCTCAGAGAGCTCCACCATGTCAGCCTCAAGCTTGGCGTCCAGGAAGACAGCCTCGGCAGGTGCCACCAGCTCGCGCAGTTCCTGCTGCTTTTCCTCAGAAGCCAGCACGCCCTCGTCCGAGTTAAAGACGTAGATGAAGGGCTTAGAGGTCAGCAGGTTCAGCTCCTTGAGCAAAGCCATGTCGATCTTGGCTTCCTTGTACTTGGAAATCAGGGTGTCGCCCTCTTCCAGTATGGCCTGAGCCTTCTTGTACTCCTCAAGCTGGGCGGGGTCGCCCTTCTTGATTTTGACGGCCTTTTCCAGGCGCGGGATAGCGTTTTCCAGGGTCTGCAGATCCGCCAGCACCAGTTCGGTGTTGATGGTTTCCATGTCAGAGGCAGGGTCTACCTTGCCATCCACGTGGATAACATCGGGGTCGTCAAAAGCACGAACGACCTGGGCGATGGCGTGCGCCTCACGGATGTTAGCCAGGAACTGGTTACCCAAGCCTTCGCCCTCGGAGGCACCACGTACAATACCGGCAATATCTACGAAAGATACTGTTGCAGGCAGGATGCGTTCGGAACCGTAGATCTCTGCCAGGCGGGCAAGACGCTCATCCGGCAGGTTCACTACGCCAATGTTCGGTTCAATGGTGGCGAAAGGGTAGTTTGCCGCCAGGATGTTGTTTTTAGTCAGTGCGTTAAAGAGGGTCGATTTGCCGACGTTGGGCAGACCGACAATACCAATAGTAAGAGCCACGGAGATATAAGCCTTTTGTTGTGAAGAATCTTTTGCTCCCTAGTCTACTAGGTGAGTACAAGCGGTAGGGTGTCGGCGGTGCGTGAGAAGCCACAAACTTAGTTAGAGGGCGATAATCAGCTACCTGCGCCAGGGGTTAGTGCCCGAGCAATCTATTCATTGTCGAGAAATAAGGAAGACCGCCCCACTCATCCCTGTCGCCGATAACGTAAAGCCTGCGCTTCGCCCGGCTGACAGCAACATTCAGGAGGTTAGGGGTTTGTGCGGCCCAGCTACGTGCACCCGGATTATGCTTACCCGTTCCTAGCACCAGGATAACTGCAGTCGCTTCCTTACCCTGAGTGCTGTGAATCGTACCAGCTTGTAATCCCTGACCACGCTCTTTGCCAATTTGCGCCAGCCGATTCGCAATCTTTTTAAAAGGTGAAATCACCATAATTTCTGAGTCGAGAACACCAACGGTGTTGAGTTCATTCAGCAATTCTTTAAGCCTACGGATTTCCTCTATCTGCACCTTTTCGACACCTGGTGCGGAGGCTAAATGGAACCACTGGGTTTTAAGAGACTGCAAGGGCAACTGTTCCCCAAATTCATTAGGACTCATGAACCTAGGGTCCTCATCACGCTTTACACCTTGGAGCATAGCGTTATCGTAAGCAACCTCATTGGAGATAGAGAACATAGGCTCATCACAGCGCCGATGCACACGAAGGGGCGCACTCACCCAGCGCACTTCTTCATCATCACCGATCGAGGTTCCATCTTCTGATACACGATCCACTACAGATTGGACAGAAGCATTCGGTGGTTGCCAGTCGCTGGAAATGCCCATCTTGCAAGCAATCTGTTTTCCCACATAGTTGGGTAGCGTGACAACGGGCTCCAGCTGCAATGGGTCTCCCACTACCAGGGCATTTTGGGCAAGCTGAAAAATGCCCACAGCCTGTTGAGGCCTTGCCTGCCCAGCTTCATCCACAATGACCCAGCCCAGACTTTCCCGGGGAAGGCCAGCAAATAATTTGGTTGCCGAAGCAAAAGTTGAGGAAACCAACGGTACTACCATGAAAAAAGCCGACCAAAGTGTTGGGGGTAATTCTTCGTCAACTTTTTTCCCTAGCATCAGGTCAAAGGTCACACTCAGTAGAAACTTAAATTTAGATGCATTGTGGAGAACAAAATCCTCATGAAGGCGCATTGACTCAATAAAAAGTTCGCTGCGTGCCCTATCTAGCTCAGCAGTAAGCCATGGAGTATTAATCTCTAAGTTCTGGTTCCTCTCCGGGAAACTATCGCCAAAGAAATCTCTATCCTGTCCAAGTAGTTGTTCCAGGTCAAGTAGGACCCTGCGCTGAGCTTCAGCAGACGAAGCAAATTTCTGAATGTCCGCAATGAGACGTTGTTCTTCATCCTGTAGCCGACTAAAGTGCTTGCGCTTCTCAAGAAGCAGGCTCTCAGAGCTCTGGGATAACATCTCAATTTCTGCATAACGCTCATACCAGGTTTTATGTGCTTTTCCCCAGCTCATCATGTTGCTCCAGAAACCAGGTTTAGCAGCTAACTGGGTCTGCAATCTTACTTGAGCCATTTCGTACTCGGTTTGAGCTGCTTGAAGCTCCCGCTCTAAAAAGCTAATATCTTCTTTATTTTTTTGATAGAGGCTCTGAACAGTTAATAAATTCTGCTCAGCTGACTGCAAGTTCTCTCGAACTTTGGGGAGCTGCTTCAAATGAATTTCAGCTTGTTGAGCCCGGTCAAGCAGACCTTTAACCCTCTTTTCTTTTTCTCGATAAGCAGTTACCGCTTGCTGCCAGTCACGTTTATCCGAAGGGTCCTTCAAAATTTCTTCTAAAGATTTTGGGTCATGGTCTTTGAGCCTTGACCATACTTTCTTTTTAAAATCACGGCAGTTAGATCGCTTCCCCAGTCTCGCGGCTGCCAAGCCCCAAGCCAGTTTCTGCTGTTTCTTACTGCTAATTGCCTTGCTCGCAGGGTCAGCAAAAAAGCTGAGGCCCTCAAACTCATCGCTCACAGAATCTAGCTGAGGTAGTTCCAGCGAGATGTTCTCGACAGCAGTGTTGTTAGCGCTAACTACTAGCATTTCGAAGCCACGAAGTTGCTGAGCAAGCACTGACAGCTTGTACTCCTTGCCGTTGGGTGCTTTATAGGGTTGGAATCCTGTGAATCCAGCCTGTGGCTCTGCTAATTCTGCTAGTCTACGGGCACGCTCAACTATCAGATCAGCATAAACATCGCGAACCAGAGTGGTTTTTCCGGTTCCGGGAGGCCCGTTGACGCCCAGCAGGGATCCATGGCTCTGTGACTCACGAATCTTATTAACGGTGAACTGCTGACTCATCGCTAGATGGTACTCCGGGTTAGTGGGCCACCTGCCCAAGGCAGTTTTACCGGGAGCTACGCCTTCCTGGAGATATTCTTGATTTTTTCGTACATCACGGCGACAGATTCCCTGCACTTGTGAGTCAGTAAACAAATATCTTTGCAATGGTGCGCTGAGGTCCCCCTCCGCTGCATCTTTGATTGCCCGATCTAAATCGCCCAGGTGGAAGCTACCCAGCAGATGATCAGGATCAATCCTCTGGGCTCCTTCAAGGTTATCCACCCGGATGCGGGTTCGTTTATACCTAAAGACAGGCCTAAGGAGACGTTCTTCAGCAAGACTACTTAATTTGCCATCAACTGTTTTAGGGGATTTTTGGGCTCGCAGGGAAAGATAATGTATGCGCCGCAAAAGATCAATGTCAATTGGTAGCTGGTCAGATAGTAGATCTAGATCGCTCATTGTTTTATCTTCGCGATGAAGTCCTTTAGCCTCTCGCACCCTATTTGCTTCGAGGTGAATCAAAGAGTCATTGAGCTCTTTATTCGTTGTATCAATTGACAGTGCGTGGTCAGTGGGTAACAGATTCTTTCGGTACAAACCCCATAAAGCGGTGGTCAGCTGTGCACTTCCCAGAATCAGGCGGCCGTAATGATCGATTTGAAAGCTTGCTACAGCAGTTTCGGCTTCATCGTCTGGGCGTTTTAATTCTTTTTCTTCTTCAGAAATATGTTTACTGAGCTCATCGAAAATAAGCTTTTGGGGGAAGACCCCGGCATAAATGTAGTAAGCCCACTCGTAACGATGGTCCGGGAACCGAGGGTCTTGTGGTGGCAATTCGCTGCTTTCCCAAGGTAGAGGACCCTTAAGACTAAGATCTTGAACAAGTACATGCTCAAAAGGGTTTCCCTGCACTTGCGGGACTTTCTGCGGTTCAAAGAGTTCCAGAATACGCCAGTAACGCAGGATATTCTGCTGAAATTTCTGGTTGGTATGCACCATTCCCTCACCCCTCAATATAGATTCCTTATCTCACAGTACAGAGTTTTTACTGATGGTGCCTACCTTAGCTACGGTTTACCCATTCTTTACCTCCCTATGACAAATATCAGGGGTAAGTCGTGACGTTTAGCATCGGGCGCTAGGGCGGGCCAGCGGCAAGCTAGAAGTATGAAAACCGCAGTTGCAGCCTCTCACCTCACCCAGACCTTTACCAGCCACACCGGTACCGTTGAGGCAGTCAAAGACGTTAGCTTCACCCTGGCTCCCGGTGAAGTTGTTGCCCTCCTTGGTGAAAACGGGGCCGGTAAATCGACCCTGCTCGATATGCTCCTAGGGCTGGCCTCCCCCACGGCGGGGTCCGTTAAAATCTGTGGAACCGCACCGGCGCAGGCAGTCAGAGCATCCCGGGTAGCTGCCGTCCTCCAGAGCGGTGGCCTGCTCAAAGACCTCACCGTCAAAGACCAGGTAGCCATGGTCGCCGCAACCTACCCCACTGCACCCAAGGTCTGGGCAGCTCTCGAAGCCGCAGGTATAGCCGATATCGCCAACCGCAAGATCGCCAAGTGCTCAGGCGGCCAGCAACAAAAAGTCAGGTTCGCTATCGCCCTTTTGGGTGACCCAGCGATCCTTATGCTTGATGAACCCACTACCGGCATGGACGTCAAAGCCCGCGCGGCCTTCTGGGAGTCCATGCACGCCCAGGCCACCCTGGGCAAAACCATTCTTTTTGCCACACACTACCTGGAAGAAGCCCAGGACTTTGCCGACCGTATCATCATGCTGTCCCACGGTTCAGTGGTTGCCGATGCCACCACCGAACAGATAAGGGCACAGGCAGGTGTGCGCACCGTACGTTTCCGCCTGGACGGTGGTAGCGAGCTGGCGCTGACAGCCCAGCAACAAGAAGAATGGGGTGTCCAGCTCAGTCCAGCCCAGAAGGGCACGTACACCCTGAGCTGTGTCGAGGTCGAGCGCTTCCTGGCTTTCGTGCTTGCTGAGTACCCCCTAACCCAGCTAGAGGTGACCCAGCCAACACTGGCTGAGGCTTTTAGTATCCTCGCCCGCACCAACTAACCACACACGCTAAGGATTCAGCTATGCAACTTCTCCGCTTTATGGGCTACGACCTTAAGCACTCCCTCATGAACTTTTCGTCTTTCTTCTACCTGCTTCTGATGCCGGTGGGCTTCTACTTACTCTTTGGGGCCATGCAGGACTACAGCCATATGGCCTTCAGGGACGGTGATGCTGCCGCCTACGTCATGCTGGGTATGGCGGTCTACGGTGCCGTCGTGGGCGCGGTATCATCTGCCGGCAATGCGGTGATTGAAATTGAGTCAGGCTGGGGCCGCCAGCTGGCCCTGACGCCAATAACCTCTCGCCAGCTCCTTGCCACTAAGACTGTCAACGCACTGGTGACAACAGCTCTGCCGGTGCTCTGCGTCAATCTAACCGCCCTGCTGACTCAAGCCAGCATACCTCTAGGCCAGCAGGTAGCCTGTGCCTTAGTCACCCTAGCCGTCTCCGCTATCTTCGTTGCCTACGGGAGCCTCATTGCCAGACTCTTCAAAAACGCCCGTGCCGTCTCTGTAGCTTCCGGTCTGTTGGTCTTCTTCTCCTTCTTTGGCACCACCTTCAGCCCGCTCTCCACGGACCTCTTGGCGGTTGCACGTTTCACCCCGCTCTACGGGGTTACCCAGCTCTCCCGTTACTTCTTCACACGGGGTGATACCGTCACCACCGACCCCAACACCTGGTTTGTCACCGAGCCAGTCAGCTACGCCCTACTGAACCTGGCTTTCTGGGGAGCAGTCTTCATGGTGGGAAACTGGTTACTCCGCAAGCGCGTACATTCCCGCTAGAGTGAGACAATAGAACCGTGAACTTCTCCGCACTCAAGAACTTTGACAGAGTAGCAGCGGGTTTCTCAGGGATTTGGCTGGTCTTCCTGCTCTACCCGCTGAGCTACCTCCTGAACAACAGCTCTTTTACGTTCACTCAGAAGGTAGTCGGACTTATCTGCTTCCTCCTGTTCTCCCTGATCTACCTGCTCTCTTTTGGGGCCTACGATTTGTTGACCGAGCCTCGCCCCGTTTTCAAGACCCTCTACTGGAACCTGTTGCTCCTTTTTCCCGCTATTGGGCTATCTTCGATGCTAGGAGGATGGGGCTTCTACCTTTCCTCTTTCTGCGTGGCCCTCTGGGCTTTTCATGCGCCGCAAAGGGTTGGGATCATCGTCGGGGCTGTGATAGCCCTGGTGATGTCGGCCTGCTTAGTTTTCTTTTACCGGGATATCTTGTTCCGGGGTGGCTATGGATTCATTACCGGTTCCATTTTTGTGCTGGTCATGGCAACGCTAAGTTACTGGGCGGATCTGCGCAGGGAACGGGAGGAAGAACTGGCTCGGGCTCAACAGGCTGAGCACATAGCCCGGGACGTCCACGATATTTTGGGGCATTCACTGACCGTTATCAACCTTAAAGCTGAACTTGCCGCGGCACTTGCCACGGCCCAGCCGGAGAAAGCCCGTGATCAGATGCAAGAGGTAGCGGTTCTATCGCGCACCGCTCTAGCGGAAGTACGGGCTACCGTGACCCGAATGAAGAGCCCCGATCTCGCTGGGCAGCTTGAAGCCGCTCGTAGGGCTCTGGAAACCGCCCAGATTAGGGCTCATCTGCCAGAACCGGCTAGGGTAGCGATAGCCGGGAATAATGCCACTCTTTTTAGCTGGGTGCTGCGCGAAGCCATCACCAATGTCCTACGCCACTCATCGGCCCGTAACTGCTGGGTAAACCTAGATGCCGAACGAATCGAAATCATTGACGACGGCACCAAGGGCCCCTTTAAACCCGGTAACGGGCTGCTGGGCTTACAGGCTAGAGTCCAGGAAGCAGGCGGAGATCTGCTTATAGCCCACGGTAGCTCCACCCGTCTACTGGCTACGATGAACGGGGATACCTCACCCCTGACCGGCCCAGGAGGGAGTGCATGATTAAGATTCTGATTGCTGATGATCAGCAACTAGTCCGTGAAGCCTTGGGGGCGCTGCTGTCCTTGCAGCCTGACCTGGAACTAGTTGGCACCTGCGGGCGGGGAGACGAGGTCTTCCCCCTTGTTGAACAGAGCTCACCCGATGTCGTCCTCCTAGACATTGAGATGCCAGCAATGAACGGTATTGAGGTAGCTGCCCAGCTCAAAGAGCGTAAAGTAGCTTGCCGCTCTTTAATCGTGACAACCTTTGGCAGGCCGGGTTACCTGAGCCGAGCACTGGAGGCGGGGGCCTGTGGCTTCGTGGTCAAAGACACGCCGGCAGCCCAGCTGGCGGAGACTATCCGCAAGGTCCATGCCGGCCTGCGAGTGGTTGACCCGGCTCTGGCTGCCGAAAGTTTCTCGGTAGGGAGTTCGCCTTTGACCGACCGCGAACGTCAGGTCCTTGTAGCTGCTCAGAGCGGGGCCTCTGTATCAGCTATTGCCCAGAACTTGCATCTCTCCCAGGGGACGGTGCGTAATCATCTATCGAGCGCCATCACCAAGTTAGAAGCCTCCAACAGGTTTGATGCCGCCCGTCTAGCCCGCGAACGTGGCTGGCTTTAGAGGACTTGCTTTAGTGAGAGGCCCCGGTCAGGTTAAGCACCAAAACTCCGGCAATGATGAGGGCGATTCCCACTACTTTGGTGACTGTGACGGGTTCCCCTAAGAAGATTGCGCCGATTCCTACGATGGCCGCTGTTCCCAGGCCCGACCACAGGGCGTAGGCCACCCCCACGGGGATATCACGCACGGCGATAGAGAGCATATAAAAAGCTAGGCCGTAGCTGGTGAGGCACCCCAGAGTAAAACCCCAGCGGGTGAAGCCTTCGGTGTATTTAAGCAGGCTGGTTGCTAGCAGTTCAGCGATAATTGCTATGGTCAAAAAGAGGTAGGGCATAGTCACCTATTGTGCCTATCAAAGCTCTAAAAGGCCAGAGACCCAGCCCACCCCAGCGCGGTCATCTGCTGGGCCGGGTTAGAGTAGAGATTATGGCTACACCAACGGTTCTTCTTGCGATCATTCTTGCCCTGGTTTTGGGCACCCTGGCCGGTTTCTTCTGGGGGCGGGCGGGCAACGGTTCTACCGATGCGCTCCGCGAAAAAAATGCTCGGCTCACTGCGGATCTTGCTGCCGCCCAGCGGGCTGAGACTCTGCTAAGTGAGCGGGTCAGGGAGCTTCAGGCCCGGGCGGAGGCCGATGAAGACGTCCTACTGGCGCTAGCCCCGGTCAAGACCCAGCTGGCAACCATGGAAAAGTCAGTGCGTACCATGGAGACCCAGCGCGCCCAGCAGTACGGGGGCCTGGCTCAGGCTCTGAATGAGACGAATAAGACCAGCCACCAGCTCCGCGAGGTCACGGGCCTGCTTTCTTCCGCTTTGCGCTCTACCAGTGCCCGGGGTAGCTGGGGTGAGGCCCAGCTACGCCGTGTGGTAGAGGCCGCCGGCATGCTCCGGCATGTGACCTTTAGCGAGCAGAGCACCACAGTAGCTACCGATAGCAGGGGTCAGGAGCGACAGATTCGACCGGATATGGTGGTTCATCTACCCGGCGGTAAAACGGTGGTACTCGATGCTAAGGCACCCTTGAGTTCCTACCTTGATGCCCAGGAGGCTGAGGGGCCGGTGCAGGCCGAGCTATTGGGCCGTCACGCTAAGGCTGTTCGCGCTCACCTTGATGCCCTGGCCTCTAAGCAATATTGGGCCGGTTTTGGGGCTTCACCGGAATTGGTGCTCTGCTTTATCCCGGTAGAGTCAGCCCTTTCGGCGGCACTGACCGCAGACGCTAAGCTCTTGGACTACGCCGCGGCCAAGAACGTAGCACTGGTATCGCCTGTATCGCTGTTGGCCGCGCTTAAGGCTATTTCCTTCTCCTGGCGGCAGGATGCTCTGACCGATAACGCCCGGGAGCTCTTTAATCTTTCACAGCAGCTCTATGAGCGACTCGGTACCGCGGGGTCCCATCTTGCGGGTATGGGTAAGTCCTTGGCGCGCACTGTTGATTCGT
The DNA here is from genome assembly GCF_048513555.1 of Rothia sp. P5766. NCBI lineage: Bacteria > Bacillati > Actinomycetota > Actinomycetes > Micrococcales > Micrococcaceae > Rothia > Rothia sp. P5766. The sequence continues at coordinate 41,345 of NZ_JBLXXS010000009.1, forward strand.
ATAACGCGCTGGTGGGTTCCTTAGAGACCCGTGTGTTTGTGACCGCCCGCAAGATGACGGCTCTCTCCGGGGTGCAGGACGCTACCGGTCACCTGAGCCCCACCCCTTCGGAAGCTAGCCTTAAACCGCTGACGGCACCGGAGTTCATGACCTCCCTCCCCCAGTACCATGCGGAGAGTACCCAGAGAAAAGAGAACATCGGCCCTGAGCCTTACGACTCGTGGACCGATGAACCTCTTTTTGATGAATAAGGCTTAGCGGGTGGGCTTTGAACCTCGTCCGCCCAGCCGCATAGCGGGAGCACCGGTGTCGTTCTTCAGCGCAGCACGCAGTTCTTTGGGGAGGGAAAAGAGGATGTCTTCCTTAGCGGTTTCGTGTTCCTCAACATCGGTGTAGCCGTAGTCAGCGAGCAGGTGCAGGACCTCTTGCACCAGCACCTCGGGAACCGATGCACCGGAGGTCAGCCCCACTGTGGTTACGCCCTCAAACCAGGCTTCATCGACCTGGTGAGCAAAATCAACGCGCTCGGCACGCTGAGCACCGTATTCCTCAGCGACCTCCTTGAGGCGCACCGAGTTTGATGAGTTAGAAGAACCCACAACAATCACGAGGTCGCTCTTGGGAGCAATTTCCTTGATAGCACCCTGACGGTTTGAGGTTGCGTAGCAGATATCGTCTGAGGGCGGGTCCTGGAGGGTGGGGAAACGCTCGCGCAGGCGGGCAACGGTCTCAAGGGTTTCGTCCACCGACAGGGTTGTCTGAGAAATCCACACGACCTTTTCGGGGTCGCGCACAGTTACCCGGTCAACTTCGTCGGGCGAGTTAACAATCTGGATGTGTTCGGGAGCTTCGCCTGCTGTGCCCTCGACCTCTTCGTGGCCGGTGTGGCCAATCAGCAGAATGTCATAGTCCTGCTTAGCAAAGCGGACCGCTTCCCGGTGCACCTTGGATACCAGTGGGCAGGTCGCATCAATAGTGTTAAGCTGGCGCTCAGCGGCAGAATCGACAACGGCAGGAGAAACACCGTGGGCTGAGAATACGGTGACGGCGCCCTCGGGAACTTCCTCTACCTCGTCCACAAAGATTGCGCCCTGAGCTTCTAGAGTCTCAACGACGTGTCGATTGTGCACAATCTGTTTGCGCACGTACACCGGAGCACCGTAGTGCTCTAGAGCACGTTCAACGGCGATAACCGCGCGGTCAACGCCAGCGCAGTAGCCGCGCGGGGCGGCCAGAAGTACTTTTTTGGGGCCGGTTGGTGCGGCGGCCTCAATTTCTTGGCGGGTCCGGCGCACACGTGGCACGGTGGGCAGGCCCAGTTCAATGGTCTTTTCGGCAGTGGACATAGTCTCTATCCTACGTTGTTCTAGCGAAAGCGTGCAGTGGCGGGTCTCGCAGTTACGCGGAGCACCGCTATGAGAATTGCCAGCAGGGTCAGGACGACCGCCGCAATCAGCACCTCAAAGGCCAGTCCGTTCAGGTAGCTGGCAAAGGATTCAGCAATTAACTGTGAGAGTTTCTGGAAAAAGAGCACACCGGAGCTACTTGCGCCCTGCCCAAGGCCCGAGAGCCATGAGGCTCCGCCACCGATCAGGGCGGTTGCCCAGAGAAGTCCTGCCCCCATGAAAGCCACGCAAGCCAGGTGAGCACATTTAGAACCGGGCCACAGCAGAAAGCCCAGCAGGGCGGAGCCAGCGCAACCGGCTAGAAGAATCGGCCAGAGGCCCGCGAACCCTATCAGGGTGTTAATACTTGTGTTAACCGGCCAGATACTCTCGCCGGTATCGAGCATAAGGGTTCGCCCGGGAAGGGCGCTGGTATCAAGTGAGATACCAGTTGTGGCCCGCAGGGAATCACTAGCTTTATCGTAGATAGCTGAAAAGTCGAGCATGGCGGGCCTGGTCTCCCCCGAAAAGTTATAGCGGTGGGAGTCACTCATAGCTTTCGCCCACAACTCCGGGTAGTCTTCCGAGGCAACGACGGTGCCTGTGGCCTGGTTAACCAGGGTATATGTCTGGTCGTATAACCAGTTCTGGGCGCCCCCGTACCAGGTCTCACTGTTCCCGTCCCCCAGGTAGGTGCTGATGGTAGGTGAAGCCATGATGTCATCGGTGACCGCTGAGGCCAGGCTGTTCTGGAAGTCCTGGTCTGTCGCCAGTCCCTGGGCCATAGCCGTGAAGTTATCGGTATCGACGATGGCGCTCTGGGCCCAGTAGGCCGTAACACCGGCTAGCCCACACAAGAGGGTGAATAGGGCTAGCAGACTACAGAAGAAGCGGCGAAAGATCCGATAAGGAGGTTTGGCCGGGTAGGGGTAGGCAGGTAGGGGCGCAGGATTTACAGGAACCGGGTAGGAAGAAGCAGGAACCGTCTGTGCCTGGGGCACACGCCCCTGCCCCTGCCCCTGGGGAAGCGTGTGCTGGTAAGCAGCTGCTGTGCCGTAGGTTACGGCTCTAACAGCGGAAGCAGATTGCCCCTGAGTTTCTTGGTAGATGACACGTTGGTTCTCGGCCTGGACCTGAGGGTTAGTCCAGTTGCCGTCACCGTGCTCATTAAAATCATGCCTACTTTGTGTGCCCATAGTCCTTGAATAGTAGCTTGTTTATCTAGCTTTTGGGGTGTTTTAACCTGTAGAAGCCCCTTTGATGCTATAAAAAGTACGACCGACCCTCGTTAAGAGGCTAAAAGTGTCAGCCCCCGGTGGTAGTAGTGGTATATGAATACTTTTGGCGAACCTACGCTCGCTGAACTCCAGCAGCAACAAGAGGAAGGGCGGGAGTCCCGGCAACATGCCCAACGGGCCGGCCAGACCACACCCGATAACCCTTGGCCACTTCATCTGCTCTCCCATAAGATGCACGAGTATATAGCCCGGTGTGTGCCAACCTGGGTCGAAGGCCAGGTAATTGAGCTCAACCACCGGGGCCGAGTCTCTTACCTGACCCTGCGCGATATTGACCAGGAAGTCTCAGTGTCGGTGACGGTCTGGGGTTCAGAGATGGCAAAAATTCAGGGGCAGGTAGAACGAGGTTCACGCATCGTCCTGCAACTTAAGCCAGATTTCTGGGTTAAAACCGGTCGGCTCTCCATGCAAGGTTCCAACATTAAGCCGGTGGGTGTGGGCTCCATGCTCGAACGTATTGAGCAGCTCCGTGCCAAGCTCCAGGCCCAGGGCCTGTTCGATGCCGGCCGCAAAAAACCGCTCCCGCTCCTGCCCCACACCATCGGCTTGATTACCGGGCGCGATTCAGATGCCCTCAAAGATGTGATTCGTAATGCCAGCCTCCGCTGGCCTGCTGTTAACTTTGCGGTGCGGGAGGTAGCTGTTCAAGGTGTTCATGCGGTAGCCCAGGTAACAGCGGCCCTGGCTGAGCTTGATGCGGATCCCTCCATTGACCTGATTGTAATTGCACGCGGTGGTGGCTCCTTCGAGGATCTACTGCCCTTCTCAGAAGAAGCCATGGTTCGCGCCGTTGCGGCGGCCCGTACCCCTGTGGTCTCTGCTATCGGGCATGAGGCCGATTCACCTCTCCTTGATCATGTGGCCGATGTGCGTGCTTCAACACCCACCGACGCTGGTAAGCGTATCGTGCCCGACGTCGCCGATGAGCGTGAGTTCTTCCGGGCAGCCCGCTACCAGCTGATGCGCTCTCTTGAGCTGCTGATTCAGCGTGAGCGCATGGGGCTAACCCAGGTCCGTTCCCGCCCGGCCCTTGCCGCCCCAGCTTCAACCATGCTGGCGCGGGCTGAGGATATTGAGCGTCTCCGAGCCCGAGCATTAACAGCGGCCACCCATCGGCTGGTACGCGACCGTGAGCAGGTGAGCCAGCTCAGGGCACGGGTCACGGCGCTCTCCCCCCAGCAGACGCTTGAACGGGGCTATTCTCTGGTACAAACAGCGTCGGGAGCCTTAGTCCGCGACAGTAGCACCCTTGAAGAGGGGCAGGCTCTTAAAGTGCGTGTGGCACAGGGTAGCCTGAAGGCCACCGTGACCTCAGTTTCAGATAGTGTTCTCTAGCCCCATCTCTCCCCCGCCCTGTAGAACGACTTAGACCAAAACACTAATAGAAGGAATTATCGTGAGCGACAATATCGAATTTGCAACCGAGCTTAATGCCCGCCCTGTGGATGAGCTTTCCTACGAACAAGCCCGCGAGGAGCTCATGCAGGTCGTAACCCGCATGGAGTCCGGGGCTTCCACCCTCGAAGAATCCATTGCCCTCTGGGAGCGCGGCGAGGCCTTGGCAGCTCGTTGTGAGGCCTGGCTTGACGGTGCCCAGGCGCGCTTAGATGCCGCCAAGCAGGCCACTAGCTAGGCCGGGCCTCGCAAATCTGCAAGAACGCAGGCGCAGAGAAAATGGCATCACTTTCTCTGCGCCTGCGCGCCTCTATATGCCTATATGTCGGCCTTTACAACTAATTCTGTTTGTAGTCGCTCAGGAAGTTGCCCAGGCGTTCCAGCGCATCAGCCAGGGTGTGAACATCCGGGAGGAAGACCAGTCGGAAGTGGTCGGGTTGCCCCCAGTTAAAGGCCGTTCCGTGGCTGAGCAGAATCTTCTGCTCCCTGAGCAAATCAAGCATGAACTGCTCATCGCTGGTGATGTTGAACTTATCAATATCGAGCTTGGGGAAGAGGTAGAGCGCACCTTCAGCCTGCTTGACGCTCACGCCCTCCATCTGACTGAGCATCTGGTACGACAGGTCACGTTGCTCTTTAAGACGGCCACCGGGCAGAATCAAATCCTTGATGGACTGGTAGCCGCCCAGCGCTGTTTGTACGGCGTGCTGGGCAGGTACGTTAGCGCACAGACGCATGTTAGCCAGCAGGTTAATGCCCTCAATGAAGGGGGCGGCCGCGAGCTTGGGGCCGGAAATAGCGACCCAGCCGGCACGGTAACCGCAGACCCGGTAGGCCTTGGAAAGACCGGAGAAAGTCAGGGTCAGCACGTCATCATCGGCGATAGAAGCTACGTGCGTCATGGTGGCACCGTCGTAAAGAATCTTCTCGTAGATTTCATCAGCGAAAATGACCAACTCATGTTCCCGAGCAATATCTACAATCTGCCGCAGAACCTGAGGTGAGTAGACGGCGCCGGTCGGATTATTGGGGTTGATTACCACAATGCCGCGTGTCTTAGAAGTAATTTTGGACTTGATATCTTCTATATCCGGGAACCAGTTGTCTTCCTCCTTACAGAGGTAGTGCACCGGCTTGCCGCCAGCCAGCTGGGTAGCGGCAGTCCACAGAGGATAGTCGGGACTGGGGACCAGAATCTCTTCCCCATCATCTAGCAAGGCCTGCAGTGTCATGGGGATAAGCTCAGAGACACCATTACCCAGGTAAACGTCGTCGGTGGTGATGTTCATGATGCCCTCGTTCTGGTAGTACTGCACAATGGCGGTACGGGCCGAGTAGAGGCCACGGGAATCCGAGTAGCCCTGGGTGTAGGGCAGGTGCTCGATGATATCCATCATGATGGTTTCAGGCGCTTCAAAACCGAAGGGCGCGGGGTTGCCGATATTTAGCTTAAGAATACGGTGACCGCGGGCCTCCATACGGTGGGCCTCTTCTAAGATAGGCCCACGAATGTCGTAGAGGACGTTTTGAAGTTTTTTTGTTTGCTTGAATGCCATGAGACTTAGATTACCCCCTGAGGGTGCTCAACCAGAAATGTGCGGCATCAGTTTCTGAGACGGCATTATCACCGCTGGTTAAGCTGTTGAGACGAATAAGTGAGTCGGTGTTGAGCTGAGCAGATACACCGTCGATGATGTCCCGGGCTTCTTGTGGTATTTCCCCCGCACGCACCAGCGGCACGATATTCTGGGCCAGCTGTGTCCTTTCCGGATCATCGAGCAGTGTCAGATTATTGGCCGATATATCGGCACTAGCCGAAAACATGTAGGCCAGGTCCGTCTGCCCCCTAATGAGCTGCTTGGCTTGTTCGGTCCGTTCATCGGTGGTACGGACTTGGTCGGGCATACAGCCATAATATTCTCGCAGTGAGTTTTCGCCGCTTGGGTTTGCGGTGTAGGTGTCGGGGGCTACTAGGCTAAGCTGGGCGCATTTTTCGCCAAGGTCACTCATGCTACCTAAACCGTATTTTTGGGCGGTAGCGGCGGTTACCACGTAGCCGTAACGGTTTGTGGCGGCTGAGGGGTTGAGCAATTCAAGGGTGTCGGGGAGCGCAAGGTCAACGTAGCTGACGATATCGTTGCTGCTCAGACCCCGAACGTTAAGGTTTGTGGGGCTGGGGCTAGCTGTGGCTGAGGCTAGCCAAGCGGAGCTTGTTGCCGGTTGGCTAGACTGCTCAGTGGCCTGCACTCTTGACTGAGCCTGGGTGCGCTGATCATTGATGATGCTGGGGCTTGTCGAACCGTTGTCGGTCAGGTAGAGCAAGAGGTCACCTGAGAGGTCAGGGGTGATATGAACAGCGTCCCCGTCGGGGGATGTTGAGGTAGGTTGGGCAGTTGCTGAACTGTTCATATCGATGTGCATCTGCTCGAAAATAGCAGAACGATCCCTCCCGGTTTCCACAACCTCCGCGCTGTAACCAGCCTCTTGCAAAGCCACCTGATAGATGTAGGCTGCGTGCCTGGTTTCAGGTGTAAGTCCGGTTCCGATGCGGATGGTAGCGCTTGAAACTACTGCCGGGGAACTGTGGGTTGTTCCTGCCCCAGAGGCTCCACATGAGTTAAAAGCTAAGGCTGCCACCGCCCCCAGCCCCATCACTTGCCAGCGCAAAGCTTTAATCGGCATAGTCACTTAGCGCCTTTCTTCTGGTAGACCCGGCTCAGAGCAAGGGCGTCAGGGTAGCCCATCATACGGGCGGCTTCATCAACCAGGGAGTAATAGACATGGTTTTCCAATTCGGCTAAAGGAACCCACAGGGCAAGGTCAGTTGAGCCTCCAGTTTCTGAGCGCAGTTCCCCGCCTGTCCTATGAGCCCGGTAGATAGTACGAAGTGCACAAAAAGGTAGGTCACTTCCCTGGTTAGGGCCAAAGTAGCCGGCATGCACGCCCAGCAGACCATCAAGTTCCACGGTGTAACCTGTTTCTTCCAGCACCTCACGCCGGGCAGTATCTGCTGGCTGTTCGCCCGGTTCCATGCCTCCCCCAGGTAGGGTCAGGCCGGGTTTGAAGCCCGGAATGTGAGGAACCCACCGTGCTAGCAGAATCTGCTCGTCTTCAATAACTACTGCATAGGCGGCCGGGCGGGTTTCCATTTTCGGCAGAGGCATGCAAGGGTTTCCTTTACTATCGATTCTCTTCCACCAGTTTAGCGACCTGCGCCGGTGTCATTTGCCAGCCCCACCACCATATTCAGCTACCGCTCATCTACCTGGTTTGTCTTCAGCTTTACAGAAGAAAAGGTATTAGGCTCTTGGGTATGAGTTTTTCAGGGAATGTACTAGCAGAGAATTCTTCACTTGAGCAGGGAACCGCTGCAGCAGAAAGTATCATGGCGCGGATGACCAGCATAGATTTCTGGATGGGTGCACCGCTTCGCATCCTTCTGATTCTTACCATCGGGGGTATTTTGCACATACTCGTACGGGTGGTTATCAGGCATGTCGCTGATTCCATTGCACGCGGGACTCGAAGCCGAATCGTAGCCAGCGAAGATAAGAAAGGCTTGCTCGCTAAACGCTGGTCCTCAGATACGTCCCTGGCCTCCGCCCGGCAGGCCCAGCGCGCTCACACCGTAGGCTCCGTTCTCCGGTCAGTTTCAGCCATCATGATCTGGACCGTCACCATCGTCATGGTTATCGCTGAGCTCGGTTTCAATATTGCACCGGTAATCGCATCTGCCGGTGTTGTGGGTGTGGCGCTGTCCTTCGGCGCGCAGTCCCTAGTCAAGGACTTCCTTTCGGGCATCTTTATTGTGGCTGAAGATCAGCTAGGTATCGGTGACTGGGTTAATCTAGGCGATACAGAAGGGGAAGTTGAAGCTGTAGGCCTACGTACGACCCAGGTACGAGACGTCCAGGGCACCCTGTGGCATGTGCGCAACGGTGAAATCCTAAGAGTGGGCAACTCATCCCAGGGCTGGGCACGAATCGTTATTGACCTGCCTATCCCCTACGAGGCAGATATCGACGAAATGGCTGATTTCCTGGTCAAATCCACCCAGGAGGCTATTGAACTACCCGGAATTAAGGGCAATGTGTCAGGCCAACCCCAGTATCTAGGTGTCCAGTCGGTGACCGGCGAATCCGTGATTCTACGTTTGACGGTGACTACTGCCCCGTCCGAGCAGTTTGCTGTGGGCCGTAAACTCCGCGCCGAACTCAAAAAAGCTATGGATAAGCAAGGAATTCGTATCCCGCTTGCTCAGCAGTCGGTAATTCACAGCCAAGTGCACGGTAATGGTTCTGTCGCTAGCGCTAGCACCACACCCCAAAAATTTACCGACGCTTCCGCCTTCGACAAGAAGTAAAGTCAGCGTCTAGCATAGGTGCACCCTACGGAGGACACCGGAGGGGTTAGCGCTTTTTGCCTCGGCTACCGCGCCCGCTCCCCTTGGGGGCGGGCTTAGCACCCTTTTGAGCCTGGAACTGCCGCATGTTACCGCTCTTTTGCGCATTGCGTCTCTTACGGTCCTCGGTTTCACGCCGTTTATTGGCGGCCTGACGTTTACGCTTGGCTTCCTCTTTTTCACGGCCTTGCTTCTCTAAGGCGGTTTCGCGGGTGTCACTGCCCCTCTGAGAGGCGGCTGTTCTGCCCCTGGTAATACCCACAAAATCCTGAATCACAGCTTCCCGCTCTTCTTGGCGTACCTGGCGCTTCCAGACCAGCAAGACCTGGTACTCTTCTAGTCCTTCAACAGGGCGGTAGGTGACGTCCTTGCGGTGGTAGAAGCGGGCAAGAGACATAGGCACCACCAGCAAGCCCAGACCAGCGGCGACCAGCTCTACGGCATCGGCCCGGTGCCTCATGGAAGGTAGCGGGCGGGATTCCTGCACGATACGAGTCTGCTCGGTGTGTTCCCAGCCCGGTATCTCCCTAGGATCTTGAAGTAGGAACTCCTCAGCCAGATCAGCCACCGGGACCGCCTCTAGGAGGGTGAACAGATGGTCTTTGGGCAGAACGACAACGGGCACTTCGCGGTAGAGCTCAATAGCGTGGTAGAGGTTCTTATCGCGCGCTGCAGGTTCATCCTCGGCTCGCACAAGCACCATATCGGCAAAGGCATCGAGGGCGGCAAGCCCTTTGCTCTCCCCAAGTGCCACATCGGTTAGCGGGGCCAGCGCCCAATAGCGATCGCGCCAACGGTTGAACCACTTACCCGGCATCACACCGGGCACAAAGCCCACGCACAGGCCTGGCACTTTACCAACCTGCTCATAGCGATCCGTGTGTCCATCTACTAACAAATCTGTATGGGCGAGGATAGCTTGGCTGAGTATCACGCTATTTACCTTTCGGCAGTTGGGGCTTTGAACGCCGTGCACCGTGCCACCGGATGAGCAGCACAAGGATCAGGAATATAAGCACCAGTGAGAGGGCAACAGCCGGGTTTTCTAGCCAGAGCCAAATCACCGACATACCGACCGTTGCGTAAATTGTTCCCCAGAAGAAAGTGCCGACGAGCATGGCTGGTACCCATCGGGTAAGTGGCATGCGGGTAAAGCCAGTCGTGAGGATAACTGCGGTCTGAAAGCCAACCGTCACAAAACAGGCGGGAACTGCCAAGACACCCCAGCGGTTCACAAAAAACTGGGCTCTGCGGTAGAGGGGGTGGTCCATCAGGTAGCGAATTTTGTGGAAGCGACTGCTACCGGTCGAGGCCAGCCAGCCCAGGGAAAAGACGATGCTTGTTCGCACTATGCCTACCAGCCACATGAATCCTATTGCGGCACTCCAGTGCAAGCCTTCTAGCCATTCCCTCATTCCCCCAGTCTAACGGCATGGCCTGGCAACAGCTTTCCAGAAGGTGAGAGTAAGGTCACAATTTCTTGGCAAATAGGTACCTGACATGGCCTAATAGTTTAAAATTTAGGCTATCCTATCTTCAAGAATAGGTAAATCTAAAAAAATTACAGGGACCCCCTAGCCATAGGCCACAGAATTAGGTTATATTTTTATTACCAAATAGCTCAGGGCCTTGTGGGAAGGCCTGCTAGGAGGTCAACAAGATAACTTTTCTTCCTGTGTGTGATGCAAGGCGGAGGTGCAACCAGCACCTCCGCCTTTCTCTTTGACCGCGCCAGGTTCTCCGCCTCAGAGGGCCTCTTCTAAAGGTCAATAGACCTAATCTTCTGCAGGACTGGGGGAACAGATGAATGGATACTTTCCCGCAGCTTCTGGGCTACATGCTCACTACGCCCAGCAAGGCAACCCACAGTAAAGGGGCTTAGCCCCGCAGTGGAGGACTCATTCAAGCCCTTAAGCCAGTCAAGAAAAGTCAACTCATCGGTGAGCTTGCCCAGCTCAGCTTGAAGTAAGCGAGCGCTCTTGAGCAAGGTCTCCTGGCCTTCGCTCAAAGAGATGCCTGCATCGGCGCAGGCAGTCAGGCAGTAGCGGGTAGCTTTAGCCAGCTTACGCAGGTCATGAACACCATCATCGTAAGCGGTGGTGACCGCGAAGTCCCCTGCAGAGTCAGGCCAGGCTTTCACCGCTTTAAGTCCCTGCTTAACCATCTTCTTTTGTAAGCGCCGAGCGACCTTAGCACTGTACTTTTCACACTGTGCAGGTAAATCTACAAACCTATCCAAATCTTTTTGCAGATCACGCAGAGACTGCTGGAGGTTCAACCTCTGGGACGAATTAAGGTAGGTCATAGCAGACACCAGGCCTTCCTGTGTCTGTTCCTGCTCCAGATGAGCAAGTTCAGCCAGGTCCTTATCACCTAGCAGCTGCGTCCGTGCAAGGCCTAACTGAGCCATAGGCAGGATAAGCTCGCCGTTCCGATGCTGTTCAAGCTCAGATGCATAGGTTTTAAGACCACCTAAAATCGTCTGAAGCTGCGCCTTAGCCTGCTCATCTTTGGCATAGGGAACCGCCATGAAAGCAAGCACGCTCCGTAGCTGACGGGCAATGACCCTCCCCTGGTGACTGGAATCAGGTAGTCCTGCCCGGACCAGCAAATCAGCCTGCCCCAGTTCAATGCTGTACCGGTTCACAATCTCTGCCAGCATGTCGGCCGAGGTAGCCGGATCCTGCCAAACGGCATCCGCAGAGGCAACCGGGGATAGCTTAACCCCTTGTTCGGGCAAGCCTTCCGACTGTTTGAGGTGAGCCTCTCGGCGGCGCTCAAATTCAGCGTCCTTTCCGAGCGCTCGCGCAATTTTGGCCGGAGAGGATGAAGGGCCTGCCCCTGCCGCTAGAAGTAACTCCTCGACCGTGGAGAATACCTTGTGAGCAAGGTTGGCATCCGATTGCGCCGGCTCTAAAAGTTCTATTTCCCACTCCTGCCAGGCACGCTCAACTCCGGTGGCGTAGTCAAGGGCCTGGACACGGTCATCACAGATTTCCGCCAATGCCTGGCCATCTGAACTACGGATAACAGTCCTGCTCCTGTGGGTAGCTAAACCAACTCGCGGTTCAAGTGCACTGCCAGCGGTCAGCACCCGCACAAAACGTCGAATATCTTCGGGCATATCTTCGGGGTTCTCAGCCAGGCTGAAAGCTACCTCATGGCGGTCACCGGAAACATCAAATTTGATGTGCCAGCCCTCGTCATACCCGCCTAGCCTCCGGCGGAGGGCAAGGCTGTGGGCAGCGAGCTGACCTTGCGGCGTATCAAAGTAAGTTGCATCGAGCTCTTCTACAACAGGGGTATCAGCTATCCAGCTCTCAAACTGCCAGGCGATAACCGGAGCCTGCCCGCCTAGGTCTGCAAGCTCGTATTTACGTTCAACTTCTAGGTGGTGAGCAACCATAAGAATCCTTCACTGTGGTGATCAGCGGTAGCGGCTAAACCGCCCCATGCAAAAACGCCTGCCCTAGGTTCAGGGCAGGCGCTTGATTCAGTTCTTTCGATGAGCTCTGCGGCTCACAGATTTGTCTAGGCCCGCCGACGCCTGAGGACATCGTCAAGATTGAGCGAAGCGGCCTCCGCAAGAGTCTTAGTCTGGCTCAGTTGCTCAGGCTCTGACTCATTCACGGTAGGTAGTTCCCTATGCGCTGTGGGTGCATCAAGATAGGTCGGGCGGGGAACCTCTGTAATCTGCCAGCTAGTATCGGGCAGAGCCTCGTCCATTCTCAGGCGAGGGGTAAGCTCGGTGTCCCTTTGAGCCGCAGGAGCCAGAGAGGGCCTCAGGGCGGTCGCAGGGGTCTGGGTACGTGCTTTGCGTAGTGCTTTAGCTGCGTGACTAACCGGCATCTGCTGACGAGCGCGGGCAGGGCGCTCAGGTGCAGGGCGCAGTTCAATGGATGAGGTTTCGGGCTGGGAAAGCGGGTTCACTCTACTTTCAGCGCCCTGTCTTCCCGAAGGACGATGGGCCTTGCGAGCTTTCTCAACGGTCAGGGCGGTACGGGCACGACGGCGGTCCCTGTCTCGAACTGCAAGTACACGCAAGAAGGTAAGAGAACCGGTAGCAACAAGCAGACAGACCAGGGGGAAGGCGAAAGATGCGCTTGCCCACAGGCTCATAAGACCTGTGACCAGTGCAAGGAAAAGGGCCAGGCAGGCTAGCGAGAAGATTGCCAGACGGCCCCAACGCGGTACGAAACCGGTCCAAGGGGATCCTTCTGATCTAGCGGTAAGGGTCTGCACAGATTCGAGTGAACGCTCTGGGCTAGCGGGCTCAGGGGCCTCTTCCATGACGTCAGCAGCGTATTTCTCGGCGCCAATCGTCGCAGTTCCCTGCGGTTTTGTGCGGCGGCTGACCAGATAGAGCCCCGCAAGTACACAAACAAGCAAGACAATGCCTGAGGTGCTTAGCAGCTCCATAGACAGCCCCCATCTCAATAGCAGAAAAGTATAAACGTAACTCACCTATTCTACCGCAGAGCGCACCCGCTGACCCCGCTTTGCGGGGGCGGGTTCAGGTAAGAAAACAGGGTATCTACTTGACATCCAAGTAGATACCCTGCATGGCGCAGATCGTGCATCAAAATTAGCGCTCTAAATTGTCTTTAGAGCTCTGCAGCGAATTCTTTAATCCAGCTCCGTAGCTCGGGGCCAAGATCATCACGTTCGGAGGCCAGAATGACATTGGCTTTGAGGTAGGAGAGCTTGTCACCGGTGTCAAAGCGGCGGCCCTTGAAGACAAGGCCATAGACACCTTCGCCCTGGCCTGAGCCCTGTGCAAGAGTCTGTAGAGCGTCAGTGAGCTGAATTTCGTCACCACGGCCAGGGGCGGTATTTTCCAGCACCTCAAATACCTTGGGGGAAAGGACGTAACGACCAATCACAGCAAGGTTGGAGGGCGCCTCTTCAGCTGCGGGCTTCTCGACCAGGCCGGTTACCTTGACGAAGCCATCTTCACCTTCAACAACTTCAACAGCGGCGCAACCGTAAGCAGAAATCTGTTCCTCGGGTACCTCCATCAGAGCGACGACGGAGCCACCGGTCTTCTGCTGAACGGCAACCATCTCTGAGAGCAGGTCTTCTTTCTCATCGATGAGATCGTCGCCCAGAAGGACAGCGAATGGTTCATTGCCCACATGCACCTTACCGCGCAGAACTGCGTGGCCAAGCCCCTTGGGGTCGCCCTGGCGGACATAGTGAATCTCACCCAGGTCGTTGGAATCTAGGACACTCTGAAGCAAGGCATCTTTACCCTGCTCTTCAAGCTGCTGTTCCAGAACAGGAACACGGTCAAAATGATCTTCAAGGGCGCGCTTATTGCGGCCGGTAATCATCAAAACATCGTTCAGGCCAGCACGAATCGACTCTTCGACCACGTACTGAATTGCGGGGCGGTCAACAACAGGCAACATTTCCTTGGGGGTTGCCTTTGTTGCAGGAAGGAAGCGAGTGCCGAGACCTGCAGCGGGGATAACCGCCTTGGTCACGGGAAGTGATTTATTTTCTGTCATAATCATCAGAATACCTAAAAACACTGCATAACCTGCTTATATGCTAGATAAATTGTGCACCATTAATTTAATTGCGTCATTAGGCTCGAAAGATTATCAACATGTCTCCAGCTACCAGCCAGTACAAGACATTTGCACGCGCTTATCTGAGGCACCGGCGACGGGAAACTGGCCAGCTAAACCTTGTGAGCCAAGCCTTTACCGGTCACCTACGCAGTCTCTGGGAATCTTTGCCTGAAGGCTCGACCATAGCAGCTTTTCTGCCCCTACCCACTGAGCCACCTATCCTCGATGGCCTAGCCTACGCTCACCGCGCCGGGCACCGTGTTTTCGTCCCGGTTGTTCTCCCTCAAGGTCAGCTGGCCTGGGTTCTTTGGAGCCCGGTGGCACCCTTAGTGACCAATGCCTTAGGGATATCCGAGCCGCTAGGTCAGAGGCTGGGGGCAGAGGCTTTTCTTGAGGCTGATATCCGGCTAGTGCCGGCCCTAGCCTACGATATGCACGGCAACCGGCTAGGCCAGGGAGGCGGCTACTATGACCGGCTTCTCAAGCTACTGCCGGCCCAGGCAATGGATGCTTCAACACTCGGTCTTGTCTTCTCCCGCGAGATACTCGATGGGCTCCCCCACGCTGAGTGGGACGCAACCCTCAACTACGCGCTGACGGAGCAGGGACTACGGCAACTGGGTACTGGCAGCAAGAACAGAGTACAATAGCACCCGGTTATAACACTTACCTCACCGAAATGGAGCGACTGTGCCGGTTTACGTCTACCAGTGCAAGAATTGCGACCACCTATTTGAACAGCACCAGTCTTTTAGCGATCAGGCTCTCACCACCTGCCCGTCCTGCGGGCAGGACACCCTCCGCAAGAAATTTGGCCAGGTCGGTGTGGTCTTTAAAGGCTCAGGCTTCTACGCCAACGATAAAAGCAAGTAAAAAGGCCATAAACGGATGAAGGCTCCCCCACTATAGGGGTGAGGGAGCCTTCTTGTGTTTGTGCCTATTCGTAGTGCGGTGGGCGTTGCTCTTTGAGCCAGGTTGCTAGAGCGTCATTTTCAGGTGCTAGCTGACGTACAGGAGGCTCTAGACCTGCAAGGCGGGGTTCTTTCCCCCCGATGGGGGAGCCCCCCTTTGCGCGACGGTTGCCCCGTCTAGGCCGAGGAACCGGACTGAACCGAGTATTATCCTTGCTCTCTTCCGGAGCGCTCTCTGAGGCAGTCATGCGCTAGCTGTCTTTCCCCAGGCCCAGGTAGCTGTTGATTCGGCGGACAACAGCTTCGGGGTCAGAGAAGGCCTCAATGGTCCAGCAGGTCATATGATTCCAGCCAGTACGGGCTAAAAGCTCAGGAATCAGGCGGGACCGTTCACGCACGCTCAAAGCCGCATAGGCGTCAGAACCATCGGAGATAAGAGCCAAAGGCACCCGAGCAGGAATGACATGTTCCTGACCGCTCATCAGCTTACGTGTACGTGGGCTAGCCATAGCACCGGCAAGCAGTGAATCCTGATCACTGGTCATCACCAGCGACAGCAGCGGAACCGGCGACTGGTGCAAGGTCGTGGACTGAGGGTTCAACCGGCGCAAGAGATCATTGAGCAGCCAGTCCCCCATATCAATTGCTTCGAGGTGATCGTTAGTGAGGAACTCATTGACCGGCAACTGATCGGTAATCGGGCCAGCCATCTGCCGCTGAGCCTTGACTTCCTGCTCTTTGCGGTAGGCAAGAAGTAGGCGGTAGACATCGAAGGCACCGTACTCGAGGCGTTGGGGGTCTAGGTCTTCCGGGCTTAGACAGGTGACAAAACGAGTGAGGTGACGAGCCCGGGTCATAGCTAGCACAAAGCTCTCACGACCGTACCGCTCAGATAGATGCCCAAAGTGGTGGGCCGCTCCCTGGGCAAGTTTTCCAGCCCCCAAAGCGAAGATAATGACGTCGCGTTCCATATCAACCGCGCGAGACACATCGACCACACGGAAGGACTCATCACCAGCAGCGAAGAAGGGGGTGAACTGCGGGTAGCGTACCAGCATCTGACGCACAGCCTCAGCGATACGCTGGGCATGGCGAGCTGTAGCGGTCACAACCGCCAGGGTCTGCCTGGGGGTACGGTAAGCGTGCTCAATCACCATCTCGGCGACTTTTTGCACCTCCGGGCTGGGCGAATCAAGGCTGGCGTTCTCAGAAACCTTGCCGGTGACGTTGACATACTCCACGGTTAGGGCCGGAGTGTCATCGGTGATCTCTTCGCCCCAGGGGTAGCTTGATAGCTCACCCCGATAGAAGTGCTCGTTGAGATAAGCAAAGAGTGCCGAATCCACAGCACGGTTTACGGTAGAGAGGCTACGCCCCGGTAGTATCCGTGACAGCGCCTCAAAGGTGCTGACAATCTTCTGGTCACGGACAGGGGGTGCGTTCCGTGCAACAGCAGAGACCATAAAGGGTGCAGGGAAACCGCTGTGCGGGTCACCCAAGGCAATAACCTGTTCAGCGCGAATGAGAGCAGGCAGGTTTGCCGCGAGCGGAGTGGACTCAGCATCGAGGAGGATTACCGCATCAAAACGCATGCTGGTTGGTACCTTGCCCGATAGCGAGAAGGGGCTTGCAATCCATAAGGGTAGCAGCGTGGTTGCCATCTTAGGTGAGTGTGTCAGCACCTGTCCCAGGTTAAACTCGTGTGCCTTGAGCTGGCTCCGCAGGTAAGCCGTCTGTTGTTCTTCTTCCTGGATCCGACGTCGCCAGGTATCAGCTACAGCGGCGTGCAGGCGCGCGGGCCCCGATGAGATATGGGAGTAGTCAGCCCTGCGGAACCGGGTCTCGAGGGCACGTAGGGCATCACCGTTGAGAATCTCAAGCTCTTGCGAAGCCAGCATCATTTCCAAAGCGGTCTGCCACCAGGCCAACTCAAGTTCAGCTGGGACAGCCCCAGCATCAAGCTGGCGCTCATAAAAGTCGGCAAGCAGTTCCGAGAGCCCCATCTCGGACAGCTGGCGGTAGAGGCTTTCGCGTTCTGGCAAGGTCTGGAGCAACCACTGATCCTCCACCAGAGAATTTAGGCGATTCTCAAGTGCACTCAAACGGGTCTGTGCGAAACGGGTACCAGCCGGTGAATCCTCCAGCACGATAGCTAGACCGGTAAACTCATCGAGCAGGCGCATGTAATCAGCACGCAACTCAGCCAGGTTCCGGGGAATTAGAGGAAGGCGCTGGTCCTTGACCCAGGTAATCCATTCCTCCCGCTGGCCCTGAACAATGAACAGGCTCTCGTGAAGGTCTAGAACAGACTCACCGGGGACAATATGTTCCTTAGCGGTCTTACGCAGGCGGGTACGCTGAATGCTTGACATCTCGATGCCGTGCTCGCGCCGCCAGGTGCTGCTGGCGGTTGCCGCAATTAAATCGGTGACCGGGCGGTCAAAAATATCTGCCCTGAAGTAGGTCAGCGTCTCCGAAATTCTCTCCAGTAAATCAAGTTGCAGACCCCAGTCGTCCATGGTGGTGGCCTGTTCCATACCGGTCTCATCAGCCATCAGTCGCATCTTGGCCGAAACATTTGCCAGCGAGGCACTCAGACTCTTAACCAGGTTGTGAGCCGCAGCGGTATCTTCGGCGCTGGCCAGCTTAGCCTTGTACCAGGCCGAGACACGGGTCGAGGGGCGAAAACCTCCCAGTTCCGCGTACCTCTGCAGGCGCTGAACGGTAGCGCTACGGGACACCAGAGCGTCCATAGTCTTGCGGGGTAGGCGCACACGGGTGGCGGGGGGCTCTTCCTGCGCGGTGAGAGCCGCTAGGGTCTGTAGGGCATCGTAAACTGAGCAGCCCCAGCGCGACTCGGTAAAGCGCAATGACTCAGTGTGGCCGCGTAATTTATTGCGGGTTTCGACAAGCTCCCGGTGAATCTCGCTGACGTTTGGGGCGGGTGCTTTCTCATCGCGAATAATCGCCTGAATAAACTCCTGGCGGTACTCTTCTGGACTCCGCTCAACCAATAGTGTGAAGGCCAAATCAGTCATGTGAACCCGGTTGAGTACCCGGCCAAAATCTGCCAGGGTTGAGCGCTTCTCACCGACCACCAGAACAGACTTACCCTGGTGGATAAGGGCCGCCGCTATATTGACTGCGGTACCCAGCTGATCGGTGCCCGGTGCCGCTGTTACGGTCATGGAGTGGCCCTGGTGCGCTAAGTCAACGATTTCCTGAGCTCTGGCATCGGCGTCAAGCACCAGCATGTCGGTGTCGGGGTCACGGGTATCCAGTGAGGGCCGGTTGTTATAAATCGGTGCCACAAAAGGCTTCTCAAGCGGGTTGAGCTTGAGCTGGGCTATATCACGCACCAGATCGGTGTGGGCATCAGCCGGCAGTTCACCCGTGCTTTCTTTCAGGTCAGCAAATGTTGAGATGAAATAGTTGGACTGAATGGTCATGCCGGGGATATTCCCGGTAGTTGCCCTCATTCTCTCAATCACGGGCTCTGGGTCCAGCTTGCTCATGGAGTTTGCTAGCTGAGCAACGTCCATGGTGCCCAGGTTAATCCCGTACTCTTTTTTGATTTGACGTACCATAGCGGGGTTCAGCTGGGCGGGGCCGGTTATCTGAACCTCAAAGTCATCGCTGGTGGGGTGCGGGGTCAGGCTGAGCGGTGCCATCAGAATAGGGGCAATAAAACGTTTCTCCCCTATCATGCGGCCCTCACGAATGTCGTGGGAGAGCCAGGAGGCTGTACCCGCTACGAAGTAGCCGGCGTCTAGCCCGTGGCCGGTGGCCAGCTCAAAGATTTTAGTGCGTAAGGCCCGGGCGGCAACCATGCCGCTTTCTAGTCTTGCTTTATCGCGCAGAATGGTCGATAGGCGGGTCTTGCGCCCCATGAACATCTGAGCAACACCCGACGAATTTGCCTCAGTCAAATCAATATGCACATAGTCAACCTGATTGAAGTCAAGCATGGCATCGGGGCCGGTGTAGATTTCCATCTGCTCAGCCCAGGCCTCAAGGCCAGCCTGGATCTGGGCGGTGGTCTGGTCGTCAGTGACCGCAGGGGAGGAATCTGGGGCGTGCTCAGCTACGGTGCCAACGCCAGTATCCCCCCGGGTTGATTGGGGGGTAGGGGGCTGGGCATAGTCATGTCCCAAGGCTGGTTTGGGTGCAACCTGCTCGTTCACTGAAATACTCTGGCTTTCTGCACGTTTTTATGTCTCTACTATCATAGTTGCTCCTTCAAGCTACTACTGCAGTAAAGACTGGTTGCGGCTTATCTTTCCGCTGTACTCGAGAAAGTGTGACCATGACTTAATAAGACTTCACGCGGCAAGCTTTTCCTGATGAGAGCAGAATCCCCGGGACGGTTAGGAACCTATCTAGCCTGCAATATAGAGGTTAAAATTTGCGACCAAAACGAGCAAAGAGAGAAAGCCAATAAGTGCCATGCCGCCCAGGAGCACCCACTTCATGCGGGGGGCGAAGGGCTCGCCAGTGGTGTCCCAGAGGGAACGAGTATAAAAATAGCTCAACAAAAATCCGGGAATATTACCGACCAGTAATTGTTGCGCCACGGCAAAAATGCCAAAAATACGCTCTGTGCTTTCATTCTCGACCTCAGCACCCCTAAGCAGACCGGCCATAATAATTGAAATACAGCTGGTGATAAATGCTAGAGCAATAGCAGGTTGGTTGAGCATTTCTCTGATACTCACCTGCGCACTTTGGGACACTGCATACTGGTAGGAAAAGTAGATAAAGGGGCTAACGATCCAGTACCAGAACATAAAGGTTCGCAGTTTTTGGGTATTACGCAGGGCGTAGAAGATGGAATTCATGAATCTTTTTCTTTAAGGTCAAGGTACTGGATGTACTGGCGAACGATATGGTCCAAGAGCACGCTCAAGGTCACAAAAGAGTGGAAGGGCTCCGTATGGATGCTGGTCACGGTCGGGGTGCTCTCATAGTGAAGGGCGTGCTCAGCCACTGCCGAAATAGAGTTAACACCCAGAGCCGTGATAGCGATCATGGGCACCTTCCGCGAGGCCAATGCCCGAACTGTGGGTAGGGCACTCTCGGTTTCACCGGACAGGGAAGCAATAATCACCAGGTCTTCTGGTTTCATCACCCCGATGCTGCCCCTGAACTCAGTCGAAGCAGGGATAACGTGTGTAAATTTTCCGCAGGTTAGCAACGATTTGGAGAACTCCTGAATCGCGGTCCGCTGGGCGAACCCGGTGCCGTAGCAGTAAATAGTTCGTGCGGTGTCAATCTTCTGCACAATAGGCGTGAAGTCGGTAGCCATCAACCCCTCATAGGTTGTGAGGATGTCGTTGCGCCCGCTTTCCAGAAAATCAATAGGAGGAGTCGTGGGCCCAGCTAGGGAGTTCTTGACAAAGAACTTTAGCTCGGCAAAACCCGAGAAACCCAGTTTCTTGGTCAACCTGATGATGCTGGAGGTTGAAGTGAAAGTCCTGTGCGCCAGGGCGCTAATAGTGGAATCGGCGACAAACTCTTCGTTGTTCAACATGAAAGCGAGTATCTCGCGTTCGGTGTCGCTCAAACGGCTTTGGTGCGCGTTGACAAGTTCTTGTAAATCCACCAAGGGCTCCTGAGTCTTTCACGGTCACTGCGGTGATTACAGTATAGGTGTTTTCTCAGAAGCCCTCGATGGGAAAATAAATGGCTAGGCCTTATTTACCTTTATTGACCAGTTCCTCGAACTTGTCACGGACCTGGGGCACGTCCATACCCACAATGACTTGCAGGGCCTTACCCTTATTGACCAGGCCAAGCGCACCTGCTGACTTAAAGTCAGCTTCGGTTCCCACCAGCTCGGGGTTATCAACGGAGATTCGCAGGCGGGTCGCGCAGTTATTGACTTGGGCGATATTTTCAGGGCCGCCCAAGAGAGCCAGGAAGTCGCTTGCTCGCTGGGTGTAGGGGTCGGTTGCTTCTGCGGTAGCAAGACCCGCAGCGGCGTCCTCAGCCCCCAGGGCACCCTTCTTTTTGGCTTCCTTGTATTCAGCCTTGGTGTAGAGCTTGGTTTGGCCGCCATCGGCTTCACGCCCGGGGGTCTTGAAATCAAATTTGAGGATGAGGAAGCGGAAGACCACAAAGTAGATAAGAGTGAAGCAGAGGCCGATAGCAATCTGGGTCAGCACCATACCTGAGTGGTTGGGCCACATGGGGATCCAGTTTTGGAAGAGGAAGTCAATCAGACCGCCGCCCATGTTGCCCACAACGCCGAAGCCATACATGGTAGCGGACATTGTTGCCGCGAGAACCGCGTGGACGGCGAAGAGCGGAGGTGCAAGGAAGAGGAAGGTAAATTCCAGGGGCTCGGTAATACCAATCAGCATTGCGGTCAAGCAAACCGGTATTAGCAGTGCCAGGGTTTCCTTGCGCTTCTCGGGGCGAGCGGTGGTGAAGAAAGCCGCTGCAATACCCAGAGGGCCGAAGACCTTGGAGTTACCGTGCAGGGCAAAACCGCCACCGGGGAAGAGTTCCTTGACGGGAGTGGTGCTGTTAGCAAAGGTATCCAGGTTAGCAACCCAGTACTTGGTGATGCCATCGGGAACAACAGCCGGGCCGAAGACGAAAGGTGTGTAGATGAAGTGATGCAGGCCGGTGGGAATCAGGATGCGCTCTAGGAAGGTGTAGAGCCAAACACCGAACACACCAGAGTTCATGAAAAAGCCCTGGAGAGACCCGATACCGGTCTGAATGGTAGGCCAGACCATAACAAAGGCAAGAGCTACAGGCATCATGAGGAAGAAGCCCAGACCGTAGACGTACTGGGTACCCTGGAAGATACCCAGGAAATCGGGAAGTTTAGTGCCGAAGTAGCGGTTATGCAGCCAGACCACGATGGCGGAGATGATAATAGCACCGAAGATACCGGTGTCCAGAGTCTTGATACCGGCAATCATCTTCAGACCGGTACCGGCAGCACCTTCTGAAAGATCTACGCTGTAGTCAACGCCAAAGTTCTCGCCCCAGATGCTCAGGATTGAAGCAACGAAGTAGTTGAAGGTCAGGTAAACCATACCCGCTTCAAGAACCGCGCGGGCCTGAGCGGTCTTCGCCAAGGCAATAGGAAGACCCAGAACAAAGAGGAGTTCCATCTGGTTAAAGACGGTCCAGGCTCCTGACTCCCAGACTGACCAGAAGTTATACCAGCCGGTACCCTCAGCGGCAATACCGCCTAGAAGCTGCTCGTTCTTGCAGATGATAGCGATACCAACGGCAAGACCGGCGAATGCAAAGATGAGGACGGGGGCTAACATGGCCGAGCCGAACCTCTGAATCTTCTCCATCATCGGATAAGAACCTTTCGTGTGTAGGTCGCACCTGTCCCTTTGCCTCTGGGGCAAGTGGGATCTGTCAAGTGCTGACCGTGTAAGTACTAGGCCTATCTAATCACCCTCTGTTCTATTAGTCCCCCGCTTATACTCACTTTGGAATTAATGCCACGAACTGGCACGTTTTACGGGAGCCGGTAAAAATACCGGCCCCGGGGCCCCTACTACCGGGGGCGCTATGGCGGGGTTTTACCTAGGATAAATGGAGCAGAGAAAATGTCAGGGCACGAAAGAATGAGCCGAGGCCGCTATGAAGCTCCTAACCCTCAATACCCACAGTTGGCTTGAGATTCACCAGGTTTCCAAAATCTATGAGCTGGCGCAGTTTATCGTCCAACAAAAAATTGATGCCGTGGCCTTGCAGGAGGTTAACCAGTTTATCCACTCCCCCATCCTTGAGCATCCGCTGGGGTATGCGGGCGGGGCTGACCGCCCCGTGCGTCAGGACAATTTTGCGCTACTGCTCAACCAATTCCTGGCAGAGCTAGATCGCCCCTACCATTGGGCCTGGGCGGTCTCCCATCTCGGTTTTGAGCGCTATGACGAGGGGGTCGCGCTGCTCACTCGCGAGCCGATGCAAAGGCTTGAGTGTATCGATGTGTCCCCTACTTACACGGATCAGGACGTTGCGCGCAGGGTCGTCATTGCTGCCAAGCTGGGCGCTGAGCACGGTGGCCTGTGGGTTACAAGCGCCCACATGAGCTGGTGGGAAGTAGAGGGGGCCTCGCTCTTTGCACAGGAATTTGAGATTCTCAATAGGTCTCTCAGAGAGCTTGCTGGCTCTGAGACAGTATTACTTGCCGGTGACTTCAATAATGCGGCAGAGGTAACCGATGAGGGGTACACGCTCATGCGGTCTTTGGGCTGGCACGATACCTATCTGACCGCAAGCCAGATTCAAGGGGAGCATACTGTGCATAAGGCTATCCACGGCTGGACTAACTTCACCCAAGCCCTCCGGATTGACCTGGTCTTAGCCAACCAGCCTCTTGAGGTGGCCCAGCACAGCGTGGTGTTTCCCGATACATCAGATCAGGCTATCTCGGACCACTCCGGGCTTTTGCTCACTCTCAACCTCTAAATCGTTTCTCTCCTACAGTCTGAGGAAGGTACCCCATGACCGCCCCATCTCACCGCGAAACAGCCTGGTGGCAGGAACCCGTTGTCTACCAGATTTACCCACGCAGTTTCAAAGACTCCAACGGCGACGGCATCGGTGACCTACCCGGTATCACCGAGAAGATTCCCTACCTGGCCAGGCTGGGGGTAGACCTTATCTGGCTCTCCCCCATCTACAAGTCACCCAACCATGATAACGGCTACGACATTTCCGATTACCGGGCCATTATGCCTGAGTTTGGCACCATGGACGACTTCGATACCCTACTGGCCGCCGCTCACCAAGCGGGTATCAAAATCATGATGGACTTGGTTGTCAACCACACCTCCGATGAACACGAGTGGTTCATCCAGGCCAAGAGCAGTAAGGATAACCCCTACCGCGACTACTACATCTGGAAAGACCCCGCCGGGTATACCGAACGGGGAGAGCCAATCCCGCCCACCAACTGGATTGCCGCTTTTTCACCGTCCACCTGGGAATGGGAACCGACTACAGAACAGTTCTACCTACACATGTTCTCAGTCAAACAACCAGACCTGAACTGGGAGAACCCCACCGTCCGCCAGGAGGTCTATGACCTTATGCGTTTCTGGCTGGATAAGGGCGTAGACGGCTTCCGCATGGACGTCATTAACCTCATTTCCAAGGACCCTGCCTACCCCGATGACCCGGCTGTGGCCGCTGGGTCTAAGACCGATTCGCTGGGTATGGTGGCCAACGGTCCCCGCGTCCACGAGTTCCTTCAAGAGATGAACCGTGAAGTTCTTAGCAAGTACCCCGTGATTACCGTGGGCGAAACTCCACACGTCGATACCGCAGATGGCTTGCTCTACACCGGCTTTGACCGGGGCGAACTCCAAACCCTCTTCCAGTTTGAGCACATGGGCCTGGACGGCAACCCTAACCCGGCCCTGGGTAAGTGGAACGACACCCGCTTCAAGCTCGTAGACCTCAAAGACACCCTCAGCCGCTGGCAAAACGACCTGTCCGGTAAAGCATGGAACGCCCTCTACTGGAACAACCACGACCAGCCCCGCGCGGTCTCCCGCTTTGGTAACGACTCGCCCGAATACCGGGTACTCTCAGCCAAGATGCTCGGCACCGTACTCCACTGTTTACAGGGCACCCCCTACATCTACCAGGGTGAAGAACTCGGCATGACCAACGTCTACTTTGAAAATATCGAGGACTACAAGGACATCGAGATTCACGATGCCTACCGCAAGCTGGTTGGCTCTGGGCTGGTCAGCCACGAAGATATGCTCCGCTACATTTCTCAGTCCGGGCGCGATAATGCCCGCACCCCTATCCAGTGGAAGGCAGAAGCCCACGCAGGGTTTACAGGCGGAAAACCCTGGCTCAAACTCAACCCCCGCTACACCGAAATCAACGCGGAAGAGGCACTCGCTGACCCCGGTTCGGTCTTCTACCACTACCAGCATCTCATTGCCCTCCGCCGCCAGCACCCGATCATGGTCAACGGGACCTATGAGCTCCTAGACCCCAAGGATGAGCAGGTCTACGCCTACTACCGGCACGGTACCGGCGCATCGGAGCAAGAGACTCTATTGGTCATTGCCAACTTCACCGATAGCACCCTGGAGCGCACCTATCAAGAGCCCGCAGGAGAACATACTCTGCTGACATCTAACTACCCCGATGACGCCCAAAACACCCTGCGACCCTACGAGGCCAAAGTCTATCTCTACCAAGCCTGACGGTAAGCTGGCCTTAACCCCTATCCCATAAGATCTAAGCACGCACAACAAGGAGCACCCATGGCAGATAATTCAGGTAAAAAATGGTGGAAAGAAGCGGTCGTCTACCAGATTTGGCCCCGTAGCTTCCAGGATTCCACCGGCAACGGTGTCGGCGATATCCCGGGTATCACAGCCCGCCTGCCCTATCTAGCAGAGCTAGGTATCAACGTCATCTGGCTTTCCCCGGTCTTTGCATCACCCAACGACGACATGGGCTATGACATCAGCGATTACCGAGCCATTATGCCCGAGTTCGGCACCATGGAAGATTTCGACACCATGCTGGAGACCGCCCATTCACTGGGCATCAAAATTCTCATGGATCTGGTCGTCAATCATTCCTCCGACGAGCATGAGTGGTTCAAGCAGGCCCGCTCAAGCCGGGATAACCCCTACCGCAACTACTACATCTGGCGCGACTCCTCCGGTGTGGATGCTGAAGGTAAGCCCCTACCCCCCAACAACTGGGGTAGCGAATTTGGCGGGCCCGCCTGGAAGTACGACGAACATACAGACCAGTGGTACCTGCACATGTTCTCGGTTAAGCAGCCCGACCTGAACTGGGAGAACCCCGCCGTGCGCCAGGAAATCTTCGACCTGGTGAACTTCTGGCTCGATAAGGGTGTTGACGGTTTCCGCTTGGACGCTATCAACATTATCTCTAAGCCCGAGGGCTTACCCGATGACCCGTCGGTTGTGCCCGACAAGCACAGCTCATCTATCCCCTTTGTTATCAAAA
Source organism: Rothia sp. P5766 (assembly GCF_048513555.1). Classification (NCBI taxonomy): domain Bacteria; kingdom Bacillati; phylum Actinomycetota; class Actinomycetes; order Micrococcales; family Micrococcaceae; genus Rothia; species Rothia sp. P5766. Next base: position 67,298 of record NZ_JBLXXS010000009.1, read on the forward strand.
ACGGCACCCGCGTTCACGAATGGATGCACGAGCTGAACATGGCAACCTTTGACCACTACGACTGCATGACCGTGGGTGAGATGAGCTGCACCAGCCCCCAGGATGCAGTTCAGTTCTCGGGCTTCACCTCCGATGAGCTCCACATGATTTTCCACTTTGAGCACGTCGGCCTGGATAACGCCCCCGGTGAGGGCAAATGGTCATATCAGCCCCTTGAGCTGACCGCCCTCAAACAGGTTCTCAACACCTGGCAGCTTGAGCTGGCAGGCAAGGCCTGGGGTTCACTCTACTGGAACAACCACGACCAGCCCCGCATCGTCTCCCGTTTTGGGAACGACAGCCCCGAATACCGGGAGCGATCCGGCAAGATGCTGGCAACAGTACTCCACGGCATGCAGGGTACTCCCTATATCTACCAGGGCGAAGAAATGGGCATGACCAACGTGAAGTTCGAGTCGATTGAGGATTACAAGGACCTCGACTCCATCAACTTCTACGACGATCTTGTCACCCAGCGCCAGCAGATCAGCGCCGATGAGGCTATGGCTCTCATCCATCTCAAGGGTCGAGATAATGCCCGCACCCCCATGCAGTGGTCAGCTGGGCACAAGGCCGGATTCAGTACCGCTGAACCCTGGATTGGGCTGAACCCCAACTATGTGGACATCAACGCTGAAGAAGCAATGAGCCGCCCCGACTCACTCTGGCACCATTACCGTCAGCTCCTAGCCCTGCGCCGAGGTGAGCTTAAAGACCTGCTGGTCTACGGCACTTTTGTTCCTCTTGCCCCTGAGGACACCGAGGTTTACGCCTACGAACGTCACGGTGAAGGGGAGAAACTGCTCGTGGTTGCTAACTTTACCGACCGTGAGCTGACTCGCGAATTTGAGCTGGCAGCACTACCGGGGGTAGAGCTAGTACTGAGCAACTATGCAGATGATGCCGGGAGCGCCCTGCGCCCCTACGAGGCAAAGATCTATCGAGTAGTTGCTTAGTTTCCAGGAGCGCACCATCATTTATATTTGCTAGATATTTTGGGTGCACAAGCCCCTGACTGCTGATTTGAGCCCCTGTTTCAGCTTCGGCTCAAGCACCTCAAGCTTTGTGATTCTACCAGCACCTCAAAGGTCGCCGCAGAGTCAGAGCCCCGCCCCTATCACGGGGGCGGGGCTCTTTGTAGCTGTGATCCACTCGGAAATGGATAGATCACATACTAGGGACGGTAAGTGTAGCGGTACATGAAAGCCGCCATAGCTGCCCTAGTCGTTGGTGCCTGCGGGCGGAACGTACCATCGGCCCAGCCCTGAGTAATACCCTGATCAGCGAACCACCTAATCTCACGAGCAAAAGCATGCTGGGCAGAGACATCGGAGAAGACCGAACCAGCACTGGTAGCAGGCTCACCAGCTAAGCGGTAGAAGAAAGCCGCCATAGCCTCACGCGAGATACTCTCACCAGGCCGGTAAGTTCCATCGGGCCAGCCCTGGCTAATGCCGCGGTCAGCCAACCAGTTAATTTCTTTATAGAAGGGGTGAGTCACAGGAACATCACGAAAACGAGAAGCCTGCGGCGGCGTATAAGCAGGCGAACCAGCCATACGGTAGATAAAGGCGGCCATGGCCTCACGCGAGATACTCGCCTCAGGTCGGAAAGTACCATCAGGCCAGCCCCGCGTAAGGCCTGCAGAAGCCAACCAATTAATTTCACCAGCGAAAACGTGGCTAGCCGAGACGTCCCGGAAGGCAGCAGGGCTCTGATAGGGCGAAACACCACCCACCGGCTTGTAATTAAAGAATGTTGCGAAAGCCCTCAAATCGCGCACTGACCCGTTGAAATAGTTAGAGTCCCCAGCAAAGGGGCCGGTCGATGAGTACTGCCAGATATCGTAGGTCCACCAGCCCGAGGGCATAGCCCCCGGGAGGCTACTGTAACTGGCCAGGTGCAAGGGCAGGTAGTTAAAACGGGGAGTATCCCCCGTACAGGTTCGCCACCAGTCAGTGGTTGAATAAACAGCAGGGTAACGGCCGGTCAAGGCTTTGTAGGTCTGAACAAAATCATCGATCCAAGCAACCATCTGTGCCTGAGTCATATTGAAACAGGTGTTACCGAATTGGCTATAAGGGTTGTACTCAATATCCAACAGGCCGGGCAGAGTCCTACCATCGGGGCTCCATCCACCACCATTTGCCACAAAGAAATGGGCCTGTTCAGCACCGCTCGACTGAGTCGGCAGGGCAAAATGGTAGCCGCCTCGCGGCATACCAACTGATTGGGCACCCCCATATTGGGAGGAGAAAGTAGGAGACGTATAGTAGTTGCCCTCCGACACCTTGACATAAGCAAAACGGGCACCCTTGGCATACTCCATTTGCCAGTCAATATAAGGTTGCCAGCCCGATACGTCCAGGCCGTACACCCCTAGCGCATCAGCCTGAGGGGTCTGGGCCTGAGGGGTCTGGGCCTGAGGGGTCTGGGCCTGAGGGGTCTGGGCCTGAGGGGTCTGGGCCTGAACGTCATCACCTGTGTCCCTTCCCAGTTGCTCAGCACGCCAGCTCTGGGCTTTCTTCAAGCCCTGGCCCATCTGGGCGCCAGGGCTCTTACTCCCAGGCTCAGGTGGCGCTGAATCACTTTGGTAAGCGCTAACAGGCAAAGATGCTGCATCGGGCTCCGGAGCCTCCAAGGCATGAGCCGCTGGCAAGCAGTTGCCAAGAGCCAGCACAATACTCGCAAGAGCTATCTTAAAAAAACTACTGTTCACGGGCCGTGGGGGTGGCCCGCTCAAGGTTAAAGGGTACATGTGTGTGTCGTTTTCCAGTTAGGGGGAAATATGCAGGAAGAAGGGCTGCCTACCCGAGGGGGGTGGTAAACAGCTCCCTTAATAAACTAACTGCTCTCCCCCAATTTGTAACCCCCTGCGCATAAAAGAATGGGTAGGAACCTTCCAGACACCTACCCATTCACTAGATGAGACGAAAACTCTCACAATTCAAGAAGCCAGGCTGAAACTGCTTGCCAGAATCACACAGACACCGGCTCAACACTGTGCTAAGACCTCGGCATACATCAATCATTATTTCCCACCCTTGGGCGAAAAATTGAAGTAGAGGAACCCGCCACGCTCGTGCTGTTTCCCGCCTCACCGCTTCGCTATGCTCGGCGAATAACAAAAATTTTATTTTCCCCAGGTGGGGAAAATTTTTGTTATTCCCACTCAATTGTTCCCGGAGGCTTTGAAGTCACATCCAGAACCACTCGATTGACCTCAGCCACCTCATTAGTAATCCGGTTAGAAATCTTGGCCAACAGGTCATAGGGCAAACGTGACCAATCTGCGGTCATAGCGTCCTCAGATGACACCGGGCGCAACACAATCGGATGTCCATAAGTACGGCCATCACCCTGCACACCCACAGAACGCACATCAGCCAACAGAACCACAGGGCACTGCCAAATCTGCTCGTCCATACCCGCAGCGGTCAGCTCTTGACGCACGATCGCATCGGCCGCACGCAGAATATCCAGGTTATGCTTGTTCACCTCACCAATCACACGGATACCCAAACCGGGGCCGGGGAAAGGCTGACGCGCAACAATCTTCTCGGGAACACCCAGCTCGCGGCCAATAGCACGAACCTCATCCTTGAACAGCGTACGCAGAGGCTCAACCAGCTCAAACTGCAAATCATCGGGGAGGCCACCCACATTGTGATGCGACTTGATATTCGCCGCGCCCTCGCCGCCACCGGACTCCACCACATCGGGGTAAAGGGTGCCCTGCACCAAGAACTTGATGTCCCCGCCCTCAGCGCCAGCCTCTTCAATCAGCTTGCGCTGAGCAGCCTCAAAGGACCGGATAAACTCGCGGCCAATAGCCTTACGCTTAGCCTCAGGCTCAGTGATACCTGCCAAGGCACCAAGGAACCGCTCAGACTCATCAATAGTTACAACCTTGATACCCATGGTGGAGGCGTAATCCTGCTCCACCTGCTCACGCTCACCCTCACGGAGCAGACCGTGGTCGATAAAGAAACAGGTCAACTGATCACCCACAGCCTTGTGCACCAGAGCGGCCGCAACAGAGGAATCAACGCCGCCAGACAGAGCACAGATAACCTGATCATCGCCTACCTGCTCCCGGATCTTGGCAACCTGCTCATCAATGATGTTGCCGGTTGACCAGGACTTCTCCAGACCCGCAACCTCAAACAGGAAGTTCTCAAGAGCAAGCTGTCCGTAGTCCGAGTGCTTAACCTCGGGGTGCCACTGCACGCCACCGAGCTTACGCTTCTCGTCGACAAACGCGGCAACAGTCGCGCCCGGGGTCTTAGCCAGAACCTCAAAACCTTCGGGGGCTTCAGCCACAGAGTCGCCGTGGCTCATCCACACGTTCTGGGTGGCAGGGGTACCGGTCAAGAAAGAAGAGTTCTGCGCGCACAGGACAGCGTCGGTTGCGCCATATTCACGCAAACCGGTCTGGGCGACCTTGCCACCCAGCGTCTGGGCCATGACCTGGAAACCATAGCAGATACCAAATACGGGTATGCCAGCTTCAAAGAGGGCAATGTCACCCTTGGGTGCACCTTCCTCATAAACAGATGAGGGGCCACCAGAAAGAATGATGGCTGCAGGGTTCTTAGCAAGCATCTTCTCGGTTGGCATGGTGTGAGGCACCAGCTCCGAATAGACACCAGCTTCTCGCACGCGGCGGGCGATCAGCTGCGCATACTGGGCGCCATAATCAACGACCAATACCGGGCGCTGATCCAGCTCCTCGTTGGGGGTGTGAGTAGTCACAGATGTTTACCTTTTCGGTTGTGGGTTTGGACCAGATAGACGGTACACGCTCAGCGGCAACCGAAAGACCCGGTCCCAGGGAATTCCATAGGTCTTATTCTAAAGCAGATTGGGGTCTGGCTGGCAGGCATCCCCCCAACCTGTCAACAGTTGCAGTAGCTACCGGGCTAATACCGTTTAGTTGCCTGCGGGTTGGAATCGAGCAGGGCGAGGGTTTCCGCATGAATCTTGTGCTCAACAATGAAGGAAAGGAAGGGGACCACGCCACCTAAGGCCATCACAATCATCTGCGGCAATGCCCAGCGCATCAGCAGCCAAAGACGGAAACAAGAAATCAGATAAATGACGTAAAACCAGCCGTGAACGATCAGAACCCAGGTGGAAATATTTACACCGCCGTGCAGGTTACCGGTTTCCCTATTCAGCCAGCCCAGGGCAAGGCTCTGCCCGGTCTGCGCATCCCTTCCGCCCGCAATAAGGTCATAACCAACGATGTAACGCGTAATCATCTCAGCAACCAGCAGCAACAAGAAGATACCCGATATCCAGGCGCACCACTTATAGAAGGTGAGAGCACCACGAATCTGGGCCTCCGTTCCGCCAAACTTCTTGCGAACGGTAAAACCACCGCGTGTATTTGCCTCAGCTTTGCCCTCTGCTAGGGTTACTTTCTTGCCATCGATCCGATTGACCGGGCGGGGGGTAGGTTCTTCAGTCACCTTGTTCCCTCTTTCGTGGGTTAATTCGTTCTTCTGCGCCAGTTACCGGATTAGGGTTAAGCTGGCAGAGGCCTTATTTGTCTGAGAAATCTTAGTGTGACTCGGTATTATTAGTTGATTGGACCTCATCGAAATAATAGTAGGTCTTATCCGCCGGGTCGTAGTAGTAGGGGCGGCCGGTTTCTTCGTCTACCCAGTACTCCCCCTCATACTCGAAGTAGAGAGCCGGATCATTTTTCTTTTCAACGGCGTCCTTAAGCATGCGATACCACAGATACAGCGCAAACCCAGCAAAAACCAGCCATTCTAGGGCGTAGAAGATGTTGAGCCAGTCAACATTCTCATCGGTGACCTGAGGCGCCCGCACCGGCAGGAAGTTATCGGTCTGCCCGATGATGGTGGCGTTTATAGCTATAGTTCCGTCATCAGCCAGCGGTGTCCCCTCTGTGCTCTCAGAATCAAGGGTCAGGATTCCGTCATAGAGCGGGGCGTTCCACACATTCGTGAGGTAGGCAGGGCTGGCTGACCCCAGTAAACGGTCCTTGTTCTCAAGCTGGGAGTGTCTCTGGTTACTATTGACCGGTGGGTCATTAGCCACGATACGACCGGCTACCGTCACCGGCCCTTGAGGTTCCGGAGGCACAAGGGGCTCCTTAGACCAGCCGCGCACCACAGCGATACCCCGGGGGCTAGATCCCATACTGGTTTCCACGTTCTGGCTATCTTCCGGGGTGAATAGAGCAATTACCCAGTAGCCTTGGACACCATCTTTAAGCCTGTTTTCTACCAGGTAGGAGGAGCCTGGAGTATAGGTACCTCGCGCTTCAACTACAGTATCTACAGTGCTAGCGAGCTGAGCACTGTGTGGTTGGAGAACTTCGGTGTAGGGGTCTACCCTATCCTTGGCCGGGTCAGCGGTAAGCTGCCCCATGGTCGATGAGTTAAGCTGCCACTTACTGAGCATGACAAAGCCGCTGGACAGAGCCAGCACCAGGAGCAAGCCCAGCAACCAGCGTGGGGTTAGGGCAGTTTTCAGCAACTCAGAGACCTCTTACAAACATGGGTGACAGCGCGCAGGCCCCGCTCCCCTGCATGTGAGCAGCAAGAGCGAGGCCGTCGACGCTACTTGACGTAGGGGGTGAAATTCACATCGATACGCTGGAAAGATTTCAGGTCGGTGTACCCGCAGGTAGCCAGCGCCCGTTTGAGGGCACCTACCAGGTTAGAACTACCGTCGGTGTGAGCCGAGGGGCCGTAGAGAACCTCCTTGAGGGTTCCCACGGTACCCTGGTAGGTGCGTACACCGCGCGGGAAATCTTTGGAATGGGCTTCGTTACCCCAGTACCAGCCGGCACCAGGGGCCTCAAGGGCACGAGCCAGAGGCGCACCAATCATGACAGCATCGGCCCCCATAGCCAGAGCCTTGACCATATCACCGGAGCGGCCTAGTGAACCGTCAGCGATCACATGGACGTAGCGGCCACCCGATTCGTCCAGGTAGTCCGAGCGGGCGGCTGCTACATCGGAGATAGCAGTTGCCATAGCGGCCTGGATACCCAGGCCCCGGCGGGTAGTGAGGGCCGCACCGCCCCCAAAGCCAACCAGGACACCAGCGGCACCGGTGCGCATCAGGTGCATGGCGGGGGTATAACCGGTTACACCGCCCACCATCACAGGGACATCGAGCTCGTAAATAAACTTTTTGAGGTCTAGAGGCTCACGGCTAGTCGAAACGTGCTGGGCAGAAACAGCTGCACCGCGAATCACAAAGATATCAACACCAGCTTTCACCACAGTCTCATAGAACTCCTGGGTGTTCTGCGGGGTCAGCGAACCTGCCACAATGACACCGGACTCACGAATCTCAGCAAGGCGAGCCGTTATCAGCTCAGCCTTAATGGGTTCCGAATATATCTGCTGCATGCGGCGGGTCGCGGCTGGGGCATCCTCTGCATCCAGTGCAGTGATTTCATCGAGTAGGGGCTGGGGATCCTCATAACGAGTCCATAACCCTTCCAGGTTAAGAACACCCAGGCCACCGAGCTTACCCAGAGCGATAGCGGTAGCCGGTGACATCACCGAGTCCATAGGAGCACCGATGATGGGGGTCTCGAACGCGAAGGCATCAATCTGCCAGGTGACGTTCACATCGTTGGTATCCCGGGTCCTGCGGGTAGGAACCAGGGCAATTTCATCGAGCGAGTAGGTGCGGCGAGCACGCTTGGACATACCAATTTGGATGTCGTTCATAGCTTTTCCTTTCACCGGTCTAGCCGGTTGGTGGCTTTCTGCTCAGGCCCGCCCAATTCTAGGGGCAGGCGGTGCTAACAATCTGCGCTTAGCGGCGGTAGTTGGGGGCTTCTACCGTCATCATGATGTCGTGCGGGTGTGATTCCTTCAGACCTGCCGAAGTGATCCGCACAAACTGGCCCTTGTGCTTGAGTTCATCGATAGTGTGGGCACCCACATAGAACATGGTCTGGCGCAGGCCGCCTTCGAGCTGGTGCAGTACAGAGGACAGGGGGCCACGGTAGGGCACCTGACCTTCGATTCCCTCGGGAATCAGCTTCTCCTCTGAGGACACATCGGCCTGGAAGTAGCGGTCCTTAGAGAAAGACTTCTTACCCCCGCGGGACTGCATTGCCCCCAGTGAGCCCATGCCACGGTAGGCCTTGAACTGCTTGCCGTTGACAAAAATTAGGTCGCCGGGTGATTCTGCGGTACCGGCCAGCAGGGAGCCAAGCATCACGGAGTCAGCACCTGCGACCAGGGCCTTACCAATTTCACCGGAGTGCTGCATACCGCCGTCCGCGATCAGCGGAACACCGGCAGGGATAGCGGCTTTAGCCGATTCATTGATAGCGGTAATCTGGGGCACACCAACGCCGGCGATAATGCGGGTGGTGCAGATAGAACCGGGGCCAACGCCCACCTTCACGGCATCGGCACCGGCATCGATAATGGCCTGGGCACCGGCCCGTGTAGCGGCCTGGCCACCCACAACATCAACGTGGGCGGCTGCGCTGTCTTTCTTGAGGCGGGCAATCATGTCGAGTACGCCCTGGGAGTGACCGTTGGCGGTATCCACGAACAGGGCGTCAACACCGGCTTCGATCAGGGTCATGGCGCGCTCGTAGCCATCACCAAAGAATCCGATAGCGGCACCGACGCGCAGGCGACCGTCCTCGTCCTTAGTGGCTCGGGGGTACTGCTCGCTCTTGGTGAAGTCCTTGACCGTAATCAGACCGGTGAGCTTACCTGCTTCATCAATCAGGGGCAGTTTCTCGATTTTGTTACTTGCCAGCAGGTCGAAGGCTTCGTCCTTGCTCATGCCCTCATGACCCGTAATCAGGGGCATCTTGGTCATGATGTCACGGACCTTGGTGGTCTCAAAGGTGGACTCGGGTAGGTAACGGATGTCGCGGTTGGTGATAATACCGACCAGAACACCGGAATCATCCACCACGGGAAGACCCGAGACCTTGTAGTGCCCGCAAAGCGCATCAAGGTCAGCAATAGTGGCATCGGGACCGACGGTCACGGGGTTGGTAATCATGCCCGATTCGCTCCGCTTGACGCGGTCCACGTGGTCGGCCTGATCCTGGATTGAAAGGTTACGGTGGATAACGCCCATGCCACCCATGCGAGCCATAGCAATTGCCAGGTTAGCTTCGGTGACGGTGTCCATGGCCGCAGAAATAATGGGTGAACCGATAGAGATACGGCGGGTTAGGCGCGTTGTGGTATCTGCCTCGGAGGGAATGACATCGGTGTTGCCAGGTAGCAGGAGAACGTCGTCGTAGGTAAGTCCGGTAAAGCCGAAGGGGTCTTCGCTCAGAGCAGTAGGAGTGGTCATGGAGGGGTTGCTACCTTTCGAAGGGGGTCATCTAGCGCGGGCGACACTATCTTTAATCTTAGTCTGCTTGGCTGGCTTGTGCGAGCGGACGCCCCGGCCCCTTGCAACAGCTCTGCACTGGCAGGTAGGAAGCCTCAAAGCCCATAACTACCAGACTAGCCCACCCATTCCCGCTCTAGGTATATCCAGTCAGCTCATCTTAGAAAGCTGAATCATCTGCGGCAGTCTGTGCGCTTTGATCAGCACGATGCACAGCCTCCAAGAGGCGAGGGTCGAAGTAGGGGCCCAGAGTTTCTATATAGGTAGCGGTGAGGTGGTCATAGTCAAAGTAGGTATAGATGTTACCGATACTGGCAGGACATTCGTTGTTGGGGCAGACCAAGTCTGAAAGGTTGAGAGCCGCAAACCCTGGGTAACGCCCTTCCAACGCGGTTAAAGGGCTCTCGAATACGTCCTGGCCTGGTTCCATGGTGCACTCATCGAATGTGCCAAAGGAGTCAAGGCAGTCCTTGTGCATGGTTTCCATGCGGGGCGTGTCACGAACCCCGATAACTCTGATATCCGAATGGGTTAGCTCATCTATACGCTGTTCAGCATTGGCAAGGACGGTATCGGGCAGTTCTGCCTCCGATTTGGTGCCCTGGAGTATGACGATATCCGGGTGTAGTTGCTGTATGTAGTTGGAGCTTTCTTCGGCCCATTCTTGGCATTCAAAGCCGTTGGAGTAGGCCTCGTTATCTTCTTGCCCTAGGAAGCAACCGGGGCGGGTCAGGGCAATCAAGTTCCAGCCCTCTTCCGCTGCCAGGGGGCGCAGGGCCGTAATCCACATCTGGGTGTGGGAGTTGCCCCAGGCAACCACCGTCCCGGTGGGATTGGGTGTCTGCACCACGAAGTTGCAGTCCCGCTCCAGGTACTCGGGTAGGTCCAGTTCGGGTGCGGCCTCGGTGCAGGAGGGGCCTAAATCAGCCCAGTCGGCATCCAGTACGGCCCGAATAGGGATTACGGTGGCGTCCTCGTCCCCTGTGTACTCGTAAGTGGAGTCCAGCATAGCGGCCCCGACGTTATTCGTTGCCCGGTGTTCTTCAGCGGCTACCGCCTGCCGGTAGATGGATGAGGTCCATGCGTAGGAGGGAGCCAGAGCCAGGCCCGCGAAGAGGGTAGCTGTGACAAACCCGGCGACGATGGAACGGTTGGGCCATGCCCAGTCCCGAAGCGGCTGCTCGACGGCTTTAGTCAAGGCCCAAGCTAGTAAACCAGAAATGAGGAGGAGAAGCAGTCCCGCGACGAAGCCAGCCTTGGCCTCTTTGGTCTGGGAGAGGTAGAAAATGAGGATTGGCCAGTGCACCAGGTACAGGGCGTAGGAGAAACCGCCCAAAGCCAAGAGGGGGCGCCAGGTAAGTAGCTTTTCGGGGCCCCAGAGCGTGCCGGTATCCCCCGCCATGATCACCAGAGCCGCGCAGAGGGTAGGCCAGAGCGCAACATAGCCGGGGAATGTACCGTTCACATCGAGTACAAACCCACAACTCACCAAGCCCGCAAGACCTGCCCACCCCATCAGAGCGCGCAAGTGCCGGGGCAGTTTGAGCGCAGGTAGCCAGAGCGCGACCAGGGACCCCAGCGCAAACTCCCACAGCCGGGCCTGGGTATTAAAGTAGGCGGTGGTCTGGTGGGCGGCAGTCTCGTCAATGGAATAGGACAGCGACAGGGCAAAAATCAAGCCGAAAGCAAGGGTCAACAGCCAGCGCGCCCAGCGTCGGTGCTTACCCAGGGGCAGGGCAAGGAGCAGGAAAATCAGCGGCCAGAGCACATACATTTGCCCTTGGACTGAGAGCGACCAGAAATGCCGGAAGGGTGAAGCCTGCGATGAATCCGCCGCATAGTAGTCCACGGCGTTCTCGATTGACCAGTAGTTGTGCTGGTAGAGGACCACAGATTTAGCTTCATCAATAATGGGTAGCCAACGCTCAGCCGGAATAAAAAAATAGGTGCCCAGAAGGGTCAGCAGAACCGTAATAGAAGCAAGTGGAAGCAGGCGTTTAAAGACATGAACCCAGTAGGCCAGCAGAGTTTTAGCGCCCCACCAGCTCCCCGGCTCAAGGATTTTACCCTCTTCCAGCTTTCGGGTGAACGAGCCAGTTAGCAAAAATGCAGAGATAAGCAGGAAGACATCCACGCCACCTGATACCCGCCCAAACCACAGGTGGTAGGCGGCCACCAGGAGCAGAGCCAGTGCCCGCAGCCCCTGAATTTCGGGGCGCCAGGCTCGTTCTGCCTGGAGGGTGACGGTTCGTATGGTTCCGGTAGAGGGCGCCCGGTGCTGGCGGAGTTGAGAATCATTCATAGCTTCTAGCGCCGCGTAGTGCTGTGGGCTTCCTCCTTTCAGCCTACTGGTGCTCTGGCCTGCGACCTGCTAGCCAGGTCCAATCTTTCTAGCTCTTGCATCCTACCGCCACTTTCAGGTGTTTTGTTAATACAAATAGTTCTGCCCGCTACGGTGTTGGTCACCATAGCGGGCAGAACTTGAGGCGGCTGGTATACCTAACGGACAGCTATTTTATTGAGCCTGTTCGTTCTCGTCCTCAGCGGGCTTCTCAACGACCAGGGTCTCGGTGGTCAGAACCAGCGCAGCAATGGAGGCTGCATTTTCTAGTGCTGAACGGGTTACCTTGACGGGGTCAATGACACCGCGAGCGATGAGATCCTCATACTCGCCGGTTGCGGCGTTAAAGCCGTGACCGATGGGCAACTCAGCGACGCGAGAGACAACGACGTAGCCATCCTGGCCTGCGTTCTCAGCAATCCAGCGTAGAGGCTGAACCAGGGCACGGCGCACAATGTCGATACCGACCTGAGCCTCCTGAGAGTCGAGCTTGACGCCATCCAGGGCAGCAAGCGCGTGAACCAAGGCGGTACCGCCACCGGCTACGATGCCCTCTTCAAGAGCTGCGCGAGTGGATGAAACAGCGTCCTCGATGCGGTGCTTGCGCTCCTTGGCTTCGACCTCAGTTGCCGCACCTACCTTAATAACGCCAACACCGCCGGCCAGCTTGGCCAGGCGCTCCTTGAGCTTTTCGCGGTCCCATTCGGAGTCCACGCGCTCAATTTCACTGCGAATCTGGGCGACGCGGTCAGCAACAGCCTCGGAGGTGCCACCGCCGTCAACGATGGTGGTGTTGTTCTTGGTAACTGTTACGCGTCGCGCTGAACCGAGCTGTTCCAGGGTGACAGCGTCCAGGGAGATACCCAGTTCACCGGTGATGACAGTAGCACCGGTCAGAACGGCAAGGTCCTGGAAGATTGCCTTGCGGCGATCGCCAAAGCCAGGAGCTTTGAGGGCCACAACATCCAGGTTGCCGCGGAGCTTATTGACCACCAGGGTGGAGAGGGCTTCACCGTCCACGTCCTCGGCAATGATAGTCAGCGGCTTCTTGGCCTGAACAATCTTTTCCAGGACGGGCATAATCTCGGCAACGGTTGAGATCTTGCCCTGGTAGAGCAAAATAGCGGTGTTTTCCAAGACAGCTTCGGCACGCTCGGGGTCGGTCACGAAGGAGGGTGACAGGTAGCCCTTATCGAACTGCATGCCTTCGGTGACCTCAAGCTCAATCTCGGTGGTTGAGCCGTCTTCAATGGTGATAACGCCATCCTGGCCGACCTTAGAGAAAGCCTCGGACAGCAGTTGACCAATTTGAGGTGACTGGGCAGAGATAGCGGCAACGTGAGCCACTTCTTCTCCCTTAACTTCGCGGGCATTCGCCAGAAGGCGCTCAGCAACCAGCTTGGCTGCCTGCTCAATTCCCCGCTTAATCTCACCGGGGGCGGCACCAGCGGCAACGTTCCGCAAGCCTTCGGCAACTAGTGCCTGAGCCAGAACGGTTGCGGTGGTGGTGCCGTCACCAGCAACGTCGTTGGTGCGGGTTGCTACCTCTTTAGCCAGCTGAGCGCCGAGGTTCTCGTAGGGGTCCTCCAGCTCGATTTCGCGGGCAATGGAGACACCGTCGTTGGTGATGATGGGCGCGCCCCACTGCTTATCAAGAACCACGTTACGGCCGCGGGGGCCCAGGGTTACCTTGACAGCGTTGGCCAGTTTATCAACACCGGCCTGTAGGTGCTTACGCGCCTCATCGTTGAATTCAAGCTGTTTTGCCATGAATCCTTACTTCTTTCTTTGGGTACTAACGGGTGTGGTAGGTTCCGCTAGAACTTAGGAGACAACAGCCAGAACGTCGCGGGCTGAGAGGATCAGGTATTCAGCGCCACCGAACTTAACTTCGGTACCGCCGTACTTGGAGAAGATGACAAGGTCGCCTTCTGCTACATCTACGGGGATGCGGTTGCCCTTGTCGTCGATGCGGCCGGGGCCTACAGCGATAACCTTGGCCTCCTGGGGCTTTTCCTTGGCGGTATCGGGAATAACCAGGCCGGATGCGGTGGTCTGCTCTGCTTCGACGATCTGGACGACAATGCGGTCTTCGAGGGGCTTGATGTTTGCCACGAGGTACTCCTTATGAGAAGGCTTAAAAATAGAAATTATGGGGTGACCGGTGCTGCAGCGCCCGGTGCTGGTATCGTCGCGGTCTTACCTACCGGGCATCTTTAGCACTGTAAGCGGTCAAGTGCTAACTAAAACTTTAGGCCGGTAATGGCTCAGGGAGCAAGATACGGCGCAGGTTTCGCACACAGCGCACCTTTTTGTGTGTTATAGACTACTTTCTGGTGATGTGGAGGTACCCGTGCTCAAACTGATTTTCTGGCCTGTTCTAGTTCCTACCGTCCTCTTTTCAATGGGGCTAGGTGCTATCGTTCCCATTCAGATTCTGGCAACGATCAGGCTCGGGGCTTCTCCCGCCTTAGCAAGCTCGTTAGTAGCGGTTGCAGGTGTCTTTGCTCTACTCTGTACCGTGCCAGTTGGCGGTACCATCGACAGGGTAGGCGACAAACGAGCCATGACCTACGCCACCACCAGCGCGGCTGTTTCTTTCCTCCTCAGCGCCCTCATCCTCATCTTTCCCTCTCCTTGGGCCCTGGGCCTCTACGTTCTGGCCTACCTCGCTCGGGTTCCCTCGCAGGTAGCCTGGGGCCTCGCCCGCCAATCAGTCCTTGCCGAAACCGTTGCCGAAAGTGACCGGGGCAAGGCCATGACTGCCCTGGGTGGTGCCCAACGCGCAGGCTCACTCGCTGGTCCTCTCGTCTCGTCCCTGCTTCTGCTCTGTTTACCGCTCTGGTCAGTTTTTCTCTTCGCCCTAACCGCTGTCGTCCTAGCCACACTATGCCTGCAACTTCGCAGACTCAACAGCGCCTTTGACAGCGCAACACAAGCCGCTCAATCCGCCCGTTCCGAGGAAAGCACCGAGCTAGCAGTGCGCTGGAAAGCCGTCTGGTGCGCGGGCCTGGCGGTAGTTGCCCTTTCGCTCTGCCGCGTTACCCAGCCCATTGTGATTGCCCTGTGGGGCCTGCACATCGGCTGGTCCGACGCCCAGATCGCTCTAGCCATTGCTTTAGGCTCTGCTCTTGAGATGGTCCTGATGGTCCCCGGTGGCTACCTCAAAGACAGGGTAGGCCGCTCCGCCGTTCTAGCCCTCTGCCTTTCCTTCTTTGGTGCAGGCTTCATCGTTCCACCCTTAGCAACCAGCCATAGCGGGTTTATTGTGGGATTGATTCTCATGGCCATCGGAAACGGATTTGGTGCAGGCATCAACATGACCATCGGAGCCGACCTGAGCCCCAGCACCGGGCGTGCCCGCTTCCTCAGTAAGTGGGCCATGTTCTCGCAGGCGGCAGTAGTAGCTGGGCCTCTGGCTATCTCCGGGACGCTTCTTGTCTTCTCCTTACCTGCCGCCTGCACCCTCATCGGCGGACTCGGCCTTACCGGTGCGGTGTGGGCTCTCGCTAGCCAACCCATCACCAAACTCCCCACCGGCACTAGAATGGTAGGCAATGCCTAGCCTGACCCCCGCCCCAGCCCACCCATTCACGCACGAACAGCTTGCCGCTATCGACGAGTTCACCCCCTACTCCACCGACCGCGCTCTAGCAGCAGCCAGCACCCTGCGCTCACGCGGCTTCAGCCCAGAAGACAGTTCAGCCATACTCACCCAGGCAAAGCTCCGCACCCAGGGAGCAGATAAGTTCGGGGATAAGGCCCACAGTATGCTCCTGACCGAAGCAGGCTACGAGCAGGCCACCCGGGCCGCCGTCGCTAAAGGTCACGCCCAACGTTTCAAGGACGCAGGGATCACCTCTGTAGCCGACTTAGGGTGCGGCATCGGCGCTGATTCCCTAGCCTTTACTGCCGCAGGCCTTGCCATCACCGCCGTAGAACTAGACCCCGCAACCGCCGCTTTCACAGCCCACAATCTTGCCCACTACCCCAACTCGCAGGTGCTCGTCGGCAATGTCGAAAACATTAACGTTCAGACCCTCACCACCGCAAACGGTCAAGCGATTCAAGCACTCTGGCTCGACCCGGCCCGCCGCGAAGTTGAGGGTGGCGCAACCACCTCCCGACTCTTTGACCCCGAAGCCTTCTCCCCTCCCCTCTCCTTGATCGAAAAACTGGCGGCAACCGGCATGCCCATGGGCGTCAAAATGGGCCCGGGCCTACCCCACGAACACATTCCCGCCAACTGCGAAGCCGAATGGGTATCCCACGGTGGCTCCGTTGTAGAAGTAGTGCTCTGGTTCAACGCCCTGGCCCGCAAGAGGGTGCGTAGAGCAGCCAGCCTACTCTCCAAAAACCCACAAGAACCAGAACTTCTGGAAGACATCACCTCGGCTCTCGACTCCCCCGAAAGCACCGGCACCCACCAATACGAACCCACCATCGGTGAACTAGCCACCTACCTGGCTGAACCCGATGGAGCCGTAGTACGGTCCCACCTTGTCTCCGACCTAGCGCACAAACTGGGCGCCCACCTCATCGACGAGCGAATCGCCTACCTGACCACAGACACTCTAGAACCCACCGCGCTCGCCCAGTACTTTGAAGTCCGGCAGATACTTCCCCTGCATGAGAAAGCCCTCAAACGCTGGGTCAAGGAAAACGGCATCACCGCCCTTACCGTCAAAAAACGTGGGGTAGATATCGTTCCAGAACAGCTTCGAGCCAAGCTCCTCGCCGGTGCTAAAAAGAAAAAGGGGCAAGCTCGCAAGGAGGCAACCCTCATTCTCACCCGGCTGGGTCAGGGGCTGGATTCTCAGCGGCTTGCAATCTGGGCTGAACCTGTACAGGTGCCGCTGACCAAGGGCGGGAGATGACTCAAGGAGCCTTCTCCTCTGCCCGGTGCTATTGTCATCAACACCCTTAAAGGCCAGCCCCCAAGCCAGTTGATAAGATCAGCATCGGGCAAATACAAAGTAAGAAACACCCCCGACCCGCCCCCCGTCACACGGTGACACCCAATTCATGGAGAGGGCCCACTGGCCCTAAGATAGAATCAGCGACAGCACCCGTCCCCAGGAGCACCACTATGCAGTTTGCATCCTCAGCCCAGTCCACCCTTGGCGTGGAATGGGAACTTGCCCTGGTTGACCCCGTTAGCCGTGAACTAGCGGGTAGGGCTGATGAGGTTCTGGCACTGATTCAAGAGCAAAACCCCGACCTACTAGTGCCGGGGCCGGGCGCGCACATTACCGGTGAATTCCTCAATAACACGGTTGAAGTTGTGACCGGCATCTGCCGCACCCCCGCAGAAGCTGCCGACCAGCTGGCCCAAGCAACAGCAAAACTCAAGGAAATTACCGACCGGCTCGGACTAGCCTTTTTCTCCGCAGGAACCCACCCTTTCTCTCAGGCTTTAGAACAGGTGGTAGTGGGCAAAGAACGCTACCTGCGGGTGCTTGACCGCTCCCAATACTGGGGCCGCCGCCAAATCATCTATGGGGTACACGTCCACACCGGTGTAGATTCCCGAGCCAAAGCTCTACCCGTCCTCAACGGGCTTACCAACTTTTACCCCCACCTCCTAGCGCTCTCAGCCAGCTCCCCCTTTTGGGAGGGTGAAGACACCGGCTTCGCCTCCCAGCGATCCCAAATTTTCCAGCAGCTCCCTACCTCAGGCCTACCTTTTACCTTTGAGAGCTGGGAAAACTATGAAGACTACCTAGAAGATCTCGTTGCCACCGGCGTGATTGATGACCCCAGCGAGAACAGGTGGGATGTCCGCCCGGTACCCAAGTACGGCACCGTTGAGATGCGGGCCTACGACGGGCTGGCCTCCATTGCCGATATCACCGCGCTCACCGCTTTTACCCAGTGCCTGGTCGAGTGGTTCTCCCGTCAGATTGAAGCAGGTAGGCGCATTGAGCCGCTCAAGCCCTGGCACCACCAGGAAAACAAGTGGCGGGCAGCCCGATACGGCACCGATGCCGTAGTGATTGTGGATAACGCCAATGCAGAACGCCCCATCACCGAGGACGTCCTGGGCCTGCTCAACAAGCTAGAGGGCATAGCCGCTGATCTGGGTTGTCAGGCTGAGCTGGCCGATATTGAGCGTATCTGCCGTGAGGGAGCTGGCTATCAGCGTCAGCGCCGAGTAGCGCACGAGAACCGGGGCGACCTGCGCGCGGTGGTCGATGACCTGGTAGCTCAGGCTACCGAAGGACTCTAGGCCCCTGCACCCTAGAGGGAAATAGTGGTAACAGGTAGCGAAGAATCAGCGGTGAAATCAAGACCGGAGGGCGCACGCCCTTCCGATACCAGCCGGGCACCCAGAGCCGCGACCATGGCCCCGTTATCCGTGCACAGGCTCAGCTGAGGGATCACCAGCTTAACCCCGTTCTCTGCACAGCGCTGGGCAGTCAGCGAGCGCAGGCGTGAGTTCGCCGCTACACCGCCACCCAGAAGCAGGGTATCAATCCCACGTTCGGTACAAGCTAGCATGGCCTTGCCAGTGATCACATCAACCACCGCTTCCTGGAAACTGGCGGCAATATCGGCCACGGGCACTTCTTGACCGCGAGCTTCAAAGCCTTCCACCACGCGGGCCACAGCGGTTTTGAGGCCGGAGAAGGAGAAGTCGTAGCGGTGGGGTCCGGGTTCTTGGGCTGTTCCCATAAATTTGCGGGTGGATAGGCCGCGGGGGAAGGCAAAGGCGGTGCCATCGCCACCGGCGGCGGCTCGGTCAATGGCAGGCCCGCCGGGGTAGGGCAGCCCCATCAGCCGGGCTACCTTGTCGTAGGCTTCACCGGCGGCATCATCGAGGGTCGCCCCCAGCAGTTCTACATCGCCGGTGATATCCCGGACCGCCAGAATCTCGGTATGACCACCGGAAACGAGCAGTGCACCTAACCCGCTGGGGGGTAGACCGTCCAGAAAGTCGGCGGTGTGACCTTCAATGCCGCAGTCATCGAGCAGGCCAACTCCCACGTGGGCTACCAGGTGGTTAATACCGTAGAGGGGCTTGCCTGTAGCGGTGGCCAGAGCTTTAGCCGCTGAGACACCCACCATCAGGGCACCGGCAAGGCCAGGGCCTGCCGTCACGGCGATAGCGTCAATCTCGTCCAGGGTCACCCCGGCTTCATCCAGGGCTGCGCGCAGGGCCGGAATCATGGCGTCTAGGTGGGCGCGGGAGGCAATCTCAGGGATCACACCACCAAAGCGGACGTGCTCGTTCATGGACGAAGACACGGTGTTGGTCAGCAGGGTCTGGCCGCGCACGATACCGATGCCGGTTTCGTCGCAGGATGATTCAATGCCAAGGACAAGGGGCTGGTCTGTCATGGTTAGTCTTCTTTGCTGAGGTTTCTAAGGGCCGGGATGAGGCCTGGCCGGGTGCGGGGCTAGGCGGAGGCCGGACTATCTGCGGGGTCTGCTTCGATCGCAGGCGGGAGCTCTTTGCTCATAATTAGAGCATGGACCCCGTCGCGGTAGTAGCGGCGGCGCGTGTGAATGTGCTGGTAGCCGTTGCGTCGGTAGAGGTCCTGGGCGCGGGGGTTATCGGCTCGTACTTCGAGCATGATTTTTTCGGCTCCTCGGGCGCTGGCTTCCCTGGCCAGGTAGTCCAGCATGGCCCGCCCGTATCCGAGCCCTTGGTAGGCTGGTAGCACGGCGATGGTCTGCACATCGGCGGTGTCGGCTACGCTCATGCACCCGGCGTAGCCAATGACCTGGGCAGGGCCGGTATCATTGGCCGGAGCTTCAAGCAGGATGTAGGCCCGGCTGGGATGGGTGATTTCAGCCAGAAACATGTCCAGGGGCCAGGCATCGGCGGGGAAAAGCGCAAGCTCTAGGGTGTGAACGGCAGGGACGTCGTGCAGGGTCATGGGCCGGGCGGTAACTCCGCCCGCTAGACCGGTGGGCAGGGCAGCTAGACTCATGAGCCCAGCGCCTTCTTGCGAGCAAGAGGAACCTTGGCATCGGATTCACGCAGGTAGAGCGCAGAGGTGTCCTGGCTCAGGTTCTCCACTCCTAAGCGGCAGGCGGCAGCAAGTAAGCTAGGGGCATCGGGCTGGAGGCTTTCGAAGCCCTCCTGGCTCTCAAGGGCCTGAGGGTAGAGGCCAGCACCAAAACCGTAGGAAGGTAAGTGGGGAGCCTGCGAAGCAGAGCCCACGGTGGGACCATCCAGCAGGGTATAGCCGGTGCCGGTCAGCTCGTAGACGGCGGTGTAGACCTCACGGCGGCGGGCGTCGCTAGCAACCAAGAACTTCTGGTGCCCCCGGGCGCGGGCGGTATCCGCAGCAGCTTCTGCCAGAGCCTGCAAGCTCATCAGGCCATAGAGGGGCTTATCCCAGGCAAAAGCCAGCGTGCGGGCCGTAACGATACCGGCGCGCAAACCAGTGAAGGGGCCGGGGCCGGTACCTGTGATCAGGGCATCCAGGTCTCTTCCCCGGTAGCCAGCTTCAGCCAGAACCTGCTCCACGAAGGGCGACATGACCTCAGCGTGTGAGCGGGTATCGGTGGTAGCCCGGTGAGCCAGGACGGTCAGGGTACCGCCCTGATAGGAGCCCAGGGCTACAGAGGCGGTTGCAGATGAATCAAGAGCGAGTAAAAGCACTCCCCTAGTCTAGCCCCACTGAGGTGAGGGTGTCTGTGAGCTGCTTCCAGGTGGCCTCCCAGCGGAGCCCGGTCCCCAGCAGACGAAGGCGGCGCGGTTCGGGGTGCCCGTCCTCATCCTCGCGCTCCGTTTCTTGGCCGGGGGCGTAGAGCTGGTAGGGGTCGGTCTCTGCCAGGTCTGCCCCGGTGACCCGTGAAAACTCTAGGTCCAGCAGGTTCTCGCTCAGGTGCTCTGCCTTATCTCTGCCCCACTCAATAACGGTCACGGAGGTATCTAGGGAGTATTCCAGGTCCAGGTCATCGAGTTCTTCGGCTGAGGCCAGTCGGTAGGCATCCACATGCACCAGGTCGGGCCCGCCGGGGCGGGGTCCATTGGGCAGGTTGGGGTGGACGCGTGAGAGCACAAAGGTGGGTGAGATGACGCCTTGGCGTACTCCTAGGCCCTCACCGAGCGAGCGGGTAAAGGTGGTTTTACCTGCGCCTAGCTCGCCGGTCAGAATGAGCACATCGCCGGCGTGGAGGTAGGGGGCTAGAGCTAGAGCCAGCGCACGGGTATGTTCGGGACCGGTGATTTCAAGGTCAAGCAGGAGGGGCTTACTCATGGTTACTTTCGTAGGCTTGCGGGGTCTTATTTCTGGGGCGCGGTCCGCCATGAACCGCCAATGCTCACCCGCTGGATACGAGGGGAGATGCGGGTGACAATTTCGTAGTTGATGGTTCCGGCAGCCTGGGCCCACTCAGTGACAGCAGGATTCTGCCCGGTACCAAAAAGGACGGCGGGAGCGCCCAGGTAGCCTGCGGCGGGGTCTGCGAGGCCGGGAGCGCCCAAATCTACTACCATCTGGTCCATGGCAATTCGTCCGACTTCCCGGTAGGTGCGGGCGGCCTGACCGGCAGGGTAGATACGTACCGGACCGCCGGTGGCGACCCGAGGCACACCGTCTGCGTAACCCACCGGTATGAGGGCCAGGGTGGTGGGTTGATCGGTGATGTAGTTCAGCCCGTAGGAGACGCCCTGACCGGCAGGCACTTCTTTGACCACGTTAATGAAGGTTTGTAAGTGCATGACCGGTTTGAGGCCCAGATCTTCGGGGCTGTGACCGTCCAGAGGCGAGAGGCCGTAAAGGCCCAGCCCAACGCGTACAGCATCTCGAAGCAGGCTGCCGGGGTTTTCCTTCTCAGGGGCGGTAAGCGTTGCTGGGGTATTAGCCAGGTGACGGAGCCGGGGTTCAAGCCCCGCGGCCTGCACAATCGCAAGGGCCCGGTCAAAGGCTTCCGACTGGTCGGCGGTTTCAGGGCGCTGAGGCTCATCGGCAACCGCTAGGTGCGAAAAAAGTCCGTAGACGCTAATAAGCCCGGCTTTTTCAAGCTCCCTGGCATAGCCTGCCAGCGCAGGTAGCTCCTGCAGGGTGACGCCGTTACGCCCCAGCCCCGTATCCACTTTAAGGTGAACAGGCACGGGCTGTTCTTGGCCTCTGGCGCGGTGGGCCAGGGCAATTTTTTCCAGCTCCCAGCGGCTAGAGACTCCGAGCTGGATTCCGTCGGCCAGAGCCTGTTCAAAGTTCGTTCGGGGGGTGTGGAGCCAGGCAATGAGCGGCGCATCAATTCCCGCCTGCCTCAGGGCGTGGGCTTCTTTAAGGTGAACCACCCCCAGGTAGTCGGCACCGGCGGCCAAGGCTGAGCGGGAAACATCCACTGCACCGTGCCCGTAGGCATCAGCCTTAATCACGGCAATGAGGTCGCGGTCCCCGATGATTTCTTTGATACGGCGCACGTTGTGTTCCACCGCATCCAGGTCAATGATGGCTAGGCGTTCAGCATCACCGGGCGCGTCGGTGGGTACATAGCCGTACTGGCGGTAGGCGCTTTCAAGGGTCATGCTTTGCTCCTGCTCTGAGCCAAGGTGTGAGGGTTTATATTCCTACCATAAACCACGCGGGCCGCCAGCGTCCGGTGGGTGGCAGATCTGAGGGCTGGGCCATCGGTGAGGGTGAGTGCTCAGGTACAGTAGGTAGGGTGGCACAGCAACCCTCAGATTCTCTGCATCTGCATGTCTTTTCCATGCATACCTCCCCCCTAGCCCAGCCTGGCAGGGGGGATGCCGGTGGTATGAATGTTTATATTGACCGTTCTCTGCGAGCGCTCTTAGCTCTTGACCCCGCGCTCACAGTGGAGGTCTTTACACTTCGTACCGATGGTGGCCCCTCTGGCACAGATACTCTAGGTGAGCGGGCGCAGGTTCACAGTCTGGTTCTTCCCCGTGCGGTTGGTCTTGCCAAGGCTGATCTTCCGGCTTTTATCCCCGATTTTGCTCGTGCAGTAGGTGAAAAAGCTACCCGTGAGCCCAGTGTTCTTCACGGCCACTATTGGCTTTCTGGGCTGGCCGCGCGTGAGGCTTACCCTCATATACCCCTGGTTCAGACCATGCACACCACCGCCGCGGCTAAAAATGCCCGGCTGGGTGAGGGCGAGTCTCCCGAACCTGCCGAGCGGTGGGAGGGCGAGAAGCAACTAGTAGAAGAAGCCGCGACGTTGGTGGTCAATACCAAGTTTGAGGCTGACCAGATGCGCCGCTACTATGGTGCAACCGATGACAGGCTCTGCGTGATTAACCCCGGTGTCGATACTTCTATTTTCTACCCGTCTACTCGGGTATCAGCCTTGAACACCGGGAGCGACACCACCGTTCATCTGGTCTTTGCTGGCCGCCCCCAGCCCCTCAAAGGCCCTCATCTCTTGGTGGAAGCTCTTGCCCTTCTCCCTGAGGATTTGCAGGTCAGTCTCGATATTATGGGCAGGTCGGGAGGCACCTACGAGCAGGACTTATTGGAGCGAGCGCACCAGCTGGGTCTGGGCCAGGCTGTCACGCTTGGCTCTTCGGTGTCAGCGGTTGAGCTGGCTGATGTCTTCCGCAGGGCCGATATCGTTGCCTGTCCTTCGTCCTCTGAGACCTTTGGTCTGGTGGCCCTTGAAGCTCAGGCTTGCGGAACTGCGGTAATCGCCAGCAAAGTAGACGGACTAGTAGAGGCTGTCGCCGATGGTCTTACAGGTATCCTGGTTACCGAGCGAACCCCTCACGCCTGGGCGCAGGCGATAGAATCATTGGTGCGGAACCCCGATTTCCGCCTGGGCTTAGGGGCAGCGGGCGCAGCGCGGGCAGGCCGCATGACCTGGGAGCAGACAGCCCGCG
This sequence comes from Rothia sp. P5766, assembly GCF_048513555.1. Taxonomy (NCBI): domain Bacteria; kingdom Bacillati; phylum Actinomycetota; class Actinomycetes; order Micrococcales; family Micrococcaceae; genus Rothia; species Rothia sp. P5766. The sequence continues at coordinate 90,850 of NZ_JBLXXS010000009.1, forward strand.
CCCTTGACCGCATCTACCGTCAGCTTTCACTAGCACAACCCTAAGGATTCACCGTGGCATTTAACATGAGTCGCTCAGAGTTTTCCGCCTACCTGAACCAGGCTCGCATTACCGGGCAGGTCGCAACTCCGCGCGAAAACAACCTGTCCCATTTCCAGGGTTTTGTGGATGGCAACGAGCACCTGGACTTCGGAGTCAGCTGGACGCGCGATTGGACCTACCAGGACGTCTTTGAGCTGATGGCCCGCCGGGTAGGCACCAGCCCAGACCCCGCCCATACTGAGGGCCAGGACACCATCAGCGCAGAGCTCTGCATTGACGCGCTCACCGTCTATGCCCGTATCTTTGGGCAGGCCGTTAGAGAGAAGCAGTCTATTCTTTTTGCGACAGGTCACCCCGCTGGCCTTTTCCCCGTCTATGTTGCTATGGCTCAGGCGGCACACGCTCACGGTGCAACAGTCCTGGGTATTGATGAAGGCGATTCTTTCCTTGACGGGGATATCCGCCAAATCTTTGATGTGGTTATGTTCCAGCAGTACGGCAATCTACAGCACACCCATTTTCCCGGCCCCATGCAGTTGGCTTTGACCCAGTTGGAAAAGCTGGGGACTCTCCCCCAACTTGTTGTAGCCGATCACGGTATGGCTGGTTATGCGGCATCGGCAGGTCTACCCACTATTGGTATCGCCGACTGCAACGATCCTGGCCTGTTTGTCTCTGCCGAGCAAGGGCAGATCCTGGTAGCTGTACCTATGGATGACAATGTCCTTCCGCATCTTTATGAACCGGTCATTGACTTCATCTTGAGCACTGCCGGTCTGGACCGATAAATTGCCTGCCATGTGCTGAAACTCCCTAAAAATTTCTTCCGGGCTGTCTTAGACTATAAAAAGGAAAATCCGAGAACCTGTGGGGGAGATCATCTGCTTCTCACCGAGAAGCTGTGAGGGTTCTGCCTCTTTGAGCGATCCCCTTATTAGTTCATCCTGATAGTATTAAGAATCCAGTCGCACAGGCTTGTACCACCGCTCGCACCGGGTACAGCCAACACTTTAGGGGATATCGCAATAGTGAATGATCAGCGCATCGAGGCACGGTGGGAAGAAACCAGAAACCGCCGTACCTGGCATCCAAAAATTCGAATCGCCCTTTATCTAGCAGATATTGTGGCTATTTCAATCACCTTTGCGATAGCACATGTCGCAAGTTTTGGTTTTGCTAATTCCGGGGTTATGGGGCGTAAGGAACTGCCCTGGGGCTATATTGCAACCGGCGTAGTGTTTGGGATTATCTGGTTTCTTGCCCTGTCTGTGGCCAATAGCCGCAACATCCGTTACCTGGGCCAGGGCAACGACGAATATCGCTTAGTGACAAAGGCTACCAGCTATTTCTTTGCACTCATTGCGATTTTTTCTTACCTGACCAAAATAGATTTTGCCCGCACCTACGTTATCTTGGCCTATCCTATTGGCCTCTTACTTCTTCTCTGTGCCCGGTGGAGCGTCCGTCGCTGGCTGGTTCATTGGCGCAACCGGGGTAGGGCCTTGTCCCGAGTCATGATTATTGGGGATGTCGCCTCTGGCAATCACCTCCTCAAGACCTTAGAAGGCGCAAGAACCTCAGGCTTAAGTCCTGTTGCGGCCTACCTTCCACGCCTGAGTCCTGGGACCCGTTTAGATGACGAGAACCTACCTGTTCTTGGCTATTCGCCCGACCCTGCAGAGGTCTTACAGGTGGTGCGTGACAATAATATCCATGCCGTAGCAGTATCAACCGGGCACGGCCTGAACCCTACCGAGCTTAGGCGACTGGGCTGGGCTCTAGCGGCCGCTCATGTCGCACTCATTATGGCTCCGGCCCTGACCGATATAGCAGGCCCCCGTATCCATACCCAGCCGCTGAACGGGGTTCCGCTCATCCACGTCCACACTCCCAGGATCGACGGGGCAAAGGCAATTGTTAAAAGGAGTATTGACGTTTTCGCTTCGGCTTTCGGCTTGATTGTCTTAGCCCCTCTGCTTGTCTCCATTGCCCTGCTCGTGAAGTCCGACGGCGGACCGATTTTCTTCCTGCAGGAGCGCGTGGGCATCAAGGGAACCAGCTTTCACATGATTAAGTTCCGTTCTATGGTTCCCAATGCTGAAGAGCTCAAAGATCAACTCATCGATAAGAACGAGGGTAACGGTGTGCTCTTTAAGATGGCCGATGACCCCCGCATCACCAAGATCGGTAAGTTCATTCGCAAGTACTCTATCGATGAGCTCCCCCAGCTCTGGAACGTGCTCATCGGCGATATGTCGCTGGTCGGTCCTCGCCCACCGCTGCCCGCTGAGGTTGAGCAGTATGAGGAGGACGCCTACCGTCGGCTACTGGTTAAGCCAGGTATCACGGGTCTGTGGCAGGTTTCTGGCCGTTCTAACCTCTCCTGGGAAGAGTCCATTCGGCTTGATCTCTACTACGTTGAGAACTGGTCTGTTATTGGTGACTTCGTGATTCTATTCCGCACCGTCCGAGCTGTTTTTGCCAAGGAGGGCGCATACTAGAAGCCCTGTTCTCTGGTCTGAACCAAGGCGCCCCGTGCATTTCTGCTACGGGGCGTATCTTTTTTTCTGTTTTATGCGGGATGTGAGGCTAGGGTTTGGGCCACTGCACCGGGTATGTGTTCAGCCACCAGGGTAGGCGGTAGCGGGCCTGGCATACCGGCTGGGTGTACATGTTCGGCGGCTTTTCCGTGGATCAGGACGGCGGCGGCGGCCAGCAGTGCGTAGTCTTTTGATTTCCGGGCCTCAGCGGGTGTCTCTGCCTGGTAGCGGGCTAGGAGCGCGCCCAGAATGCCGGCGAGGGTGTCTCCGCTACCGGCAGTTGCCAGCCAGGGGCTGTTGCCCGTGACGGTGTAGGTCTGCCCCGATGGTTCACTGATGGTTGTTGAACCGCCTTTGAGCAGTACTGTGACGCCGAGAGCGCCAGCAAGAATTCTGGCGTAGCGGGCTGGTTCGTTCTCAATCTCATGGCGGCTAGGTACTTCAGTAAGCTCCGGGAGCAGCTGGGGTTTAAGGGTAGCTAGCCAGGTCAAGGCATCGGCGGTTTCACCTGCATGCGGGGTGATGATGTGGTGGGCGGCCAGTTCTAGACCGTCAACTGCAACCAGTTGGCTTGCGAGTGCTACCGCACCGGCATCAATAACCCCGGGTTCTCTGGCCTGCAGGATCTGCCGTAGCTGGTTTTCGCGGTCTTGACCGCTGATACCGCTGCCCAGCGCCCAGGCATCGACCCGGGTCTTCTCCGGGGTGCTGGTTACTGTGCAAACGGCTTCTGGAACGGACAGGTGCATCAGGAGGTTGAGGGAGGAAGTTCCCAGGAATCTGACCATACCTGCACCGGTATTAACTGCGGCACGGGCCGACATGAGCGCCGCACCGGGGTAGCTATCGCTTCCGGTGAGTAGCCCCAGCACACCTCTGGTGTACTTGTGTGAGGTGCCTGTAGGGGCGGTAAGCACCTGTGCGCATTGCTCAAGAGTCAGTGGCTGAGGTCCATGAGTCATAGCTTACTTTCTTACTACTACTGTGATGTGCTGGGTGGTAGGATTCCGCGGGGCGAGGGGTCGTGTTCAGCTAGATAGGCCATTTCTTCTGGGCTGAGCCGTTCTGCCATGACAGTAGCGGTCGCTACGGGTTCATCGTGGCTGATGGTCAGGTGCAGACGGTTAATTCCCAGCTCATGTGCTCTTTGGGCCACGGTTCCTTGGATGGTGAGATAGGGCGCACCGTTGGTGTCGTTCTCAACCCAGCAGTGGTGCCAGACCAGTCCGGCAGGCGCTCCGAGAGCTTTGGCTGTAGCTTCTTTTGCCGCAAAGCGGGCAGCTAGGGAACGGACTGGTTTGCCGCGTTCTGAAGGCACAAAGAGGCGCTCTTTCAGGCCCGGTGTTCGCTTGAGGAGCTCAGCAAAACGGTCAATGTTCACTACATCGACGCCGGTTCCCATAATCATGCCTGCACCTTCCAGGTAGGTGTTTATAATCCTTGCCCCATTCTAGTCGTGGTTTGAGTGGGGAAATAGAAGCCCCCGTATCCTTGCGAGGATACGGGGGCGTATAAACAACCTAGCGAGAGCCTTTACTCAACGGTCACCGACTTGGCCAGGTTACGAGGCTGGTCAACGTCGTAGCCCTTTGCGTGGGCTACCGAGCATGCAAAGATCTGCAGCGGAACGGTAGAGAGCAGGGGCTGAAGCAGGCTGGGTGCGGAGGGGATGCGGATGATGTGATCAGCGTGCTCCTCAACAGCGGTGTCGCCCTCTTCTGCGATAACGATGGTCACCGCGCCGCGGGCGCGCACTTCCTGGATGTTAGAAACAACCTTGGAGTGCAGTGAATCGCGGCCGCTAGGTGAAGGAACAATCACGAAGATCGGCTGGCCTTCTTCAACCAGGGCGATGGGGCCGTGCTTGAGCTCACCAGCGGCGAAGCCTTCGGCGTGTAGGTAGGCGATTTCCTTGAGCTTGAGTGCGCCTTCGAGCGCTACGGGGAAGCCCACGTGGCGGCCCAGGAAGAGAACCGATTTGGAGTCCTTCATGGACTTGCCAAGGTCCTTGACCTGGTCTTCTGCATCGATGACAGCCTGAATCTTTTCGGGCATCTTCTGCAGTTCTTCAAGGATTGAGCGGATTTCGTCCTTGAACATGTTGCCACGTAGCTGAGCCAGGTAGAGGCCCAGCAGGTAGGCTGCAGCGATCTGTGACAGGAAGGCTTTGGTAGATGCAACAGCGATTTCGGGGCCTGCGTGGGTGTACAGAGCGGCGTCTGATTCGCGGGGCAGGGTCGAGCCATTGGTGTTGCAGATGGAGACAACCTTAGCGCCCTGTTCCTGGGCGTGGCGGACGGCCATGAGAGTGTCCATGGTTTCGCCGGACTGTGACAGAGCCACAACCAGGGTCTTCTCGTCAACAATCGGGTCACGGTAGCGGAACTCGTGAGCGAGTTCTACCTCGGTGGGGATACGACACCAGTGCTCGATGGCGTAACGGGCGACCTGGCCTGCGTAAGCGGCGGTTCCACATGCGACCACGATAATTTTGTTGATGCTTCGCAGGGTTACATCGTCAATCTTGAGTTCATCGAGGGTGAGGTTGCCCTTTTCGTCCAGACGGCCAAGCAGGGTGTCGCGGACAGCTGCAGGCTGCTCGTGGATTTCCTTCTCCATGAAGGAAGAGAAGCCGCCCTTTTCAACAGCGGCGGTGTCCCATTCAATGGCAAATTCTTTACCCTCAGCGGGGAAGCCCTCAAAGTCGATGATGGAGTATTCGCCACCGGTGATGGTAACGATCTGGTCCTGCCCCATTTCGACTGCACGCTTGGTGTAGTCGATGAAACCTGAAACGTCTGAGCCCAGGAAGTTTTCGTTATCACCCAGGCCAATAACCAGGGGTGAGTTGCGGCGGGTTGCCACAACGCGATCCGGAAAATCAACGTGGATAGCCAGAATGGTGAAGGCACCTTCCAGGCGGTTGGATGCCCGGCGCACGGCCTCTGTCAGGTCTTTGTTTTCCAGTTTGTTGTAAATGCTGGCGATGAGGTTAGCGGCGATTTCGGTGTCAGTCTGCGACTTGAATTCCACGCCTTCTGCCAGCAGCTCAGCGCGAAGCTCAGCGAAGTTTTCGATAATACCGTTGTGAACGACTGCTAGCCGCCCATTGTCAACAACATGGGGATGCGCGTTGGTGTCGGTGGGGCCGCCGTGGGTTGCCCAACGGGTATGGCCGATACCGATCGTGCTTGCGGGAAGGGGGCTTGCCGCTACCTCAGCCTCCAGGTTAACCAGTTTGCCTGACTTTTTACGGAATTCAATTCCGTCTTCGCCGATGAGTGCTACACCGGCCGAGTCATAGCCACGGTATTCCTGGCGACGCAAGCCTTCAAGAACTACGTCGTACGCGCTATGGTCAAATTTCTTACCGTCTGCGGCAGTGCCCAGACTTACATATCCTACGATTCCACACATACTCTCATACTACATTGCCTATCACGCGCCTCTGATGATTTACTGACTGATCACTACGACACAGTTTGACCTTATAAACGCCGAGGTTACCGCGCTGTCATATTCAGTCAGGTAGAGGCTGTGGCCGTAGACTATAGAGAATGAGCAACCCACCTCTCTACCTCAGGCACTCTCCCTTTATTGAGCTAGACCGGGAAACCTGGTCTCGGTTAGCGAGCGAAATTGAGGTTCCGCTGAGTGAAGACGAGTTAGAACAGCTTCAGGGGCTTGGGGAAACAATTGACCTGGACGAGGTCAGCCAGGTTTATCTCCCTATCTCCAGGTTGCTCAATCTCTACGTCAATGCAGCAGCCAGTACTAACCATATGACCAATGATTTTCTGGGTATTCGGGGTCAAAAGGTTCCTTTTATTATTGGTGTGGCTGGCTCTGTAGCTGTTGGTAAGTCAACTACCGCCCGTGTACTGCAGGAGCTCCTCCGCAGGTGGCCCTCAACCCCCAACGTCCAGCTTGTGACCACCGATGGTTTCCTCTACCCCAACGCTGAGTTAGAGCGGCGCGGGCTGATGGGCAGAAAGGGATTTCCCGAATCCTATGACCGGCGGGCTCTCCTGCGCTTCGTCTCGGACGTCAAATCAGGCTCCCCCTCAGTGACAGCGCCTAAGTATTCGCACCTGTACTACGACATTATTCCCGGGGAGCATATTGAGGTTACCAGCCCCGATGTACTCATCGTTGAGGGCCTGAACGTGCTAGCTCCTGCCAAGCTGGGGGCCCATGAAAGCTCGGCTCTGAGCCTGGCTGATTTCTTTGACTTCTCCATCTATGTGGATGCCCGGACCAGCGATATCGAGTCCTGGTACGTACAAAGGTTCCTTAAACTCCAGCGTTCTGCCTTTACCAACCCGGAATCCTACTTCAAGCGGTACGCCAACCTTTCTGAGGAGGCCGCGCGTGAGCTTGCTTTAAGTATTTGGCGTTCTATCAATGAGCCCAATCTTCGAGAGAATGTCCGACCAACGCGGGGCCGGGCACAACTTATTCTCAAAAAATCACATGACCATAAAATTCGTCGCGTACTCCTGAGAAAGAACTGACGTGCAAGAGCTAAGACACACCCCGCTTGCTATCGCGGGAATCATCACCATGGCCTTAACAGCTTGCTCTTCTACAGGAGAGGACACTGTAAAGTTTTCGCCTACTCAAGGAGAGGAGGTCTCTGCCCAAGCCACTTCTTTAGCGTCAGCAACATCTGCTGAAGCATCAGCCGGTGCTTCAGTCAGCCCGGCTTCAGAGCAGGCCAGCACCAGCCCGGCTAAAGCTACCCCCCAGGGGTCAGAGCCAGCTCAGCCTGGGCCCACCTACTTTGCGGACACTTCAAGAGCTTCTTCACTGAATGTGGTGGTCAACAAGCAGAACCCTCTCAACCCCTCAACTTACGCACCAGCCGATCTGCAACCCATCGGTGGTGTCTATCTGCGGGCCCAAGCCAGCCAGGCGGCCCAAAAAATGTTCGCTGATGCGGCAGCAGCCGGTGCACCGATGACTGCACTCAGTGGCTACCGCTCTTATGAGACCCAGCAGGCAACCTACGCAGGCTGGGTCGCCCAGTACGGCCGGGAAGGGGCCGATGTTGCCTCCGCCCGCCCAGGTTACTCGGAACACCAAACCGGTCTTGCCCTTGATATTGGTAGTGGCAGTGACTGCGATCTTCAGCCCTGCTTCAGGGACACCGCCACGGCTCTCTGGGCAGCTGAGCACGCCCACGAGTACGGCTTTATTGTTCGCTACCCCTGGATGGAACACGAAACCACCGGCTATTGGTACGAGTCTTGGCACCTGCGCTACATCGGAAAAGAGCAAGCCAAAGCCTACAAAGAATCAGGGGCGAAAACTCTCGAAGAGTTCTACGGACTACCGGCAGCACCCTCCTACTAGCTTTCAGCCACCACTCGGGTTTTCCACACCTACCTCTCACGGTAGGTTTTAGCCCTAGTGTGAGTAAGTGCACTAGGACTATATCCGAAATGGTGGCTTTTTGTGTGTTCACTTGCCTTTTAAGGCGCTAGTGTTGGACTCATGCTTAGTGGATTTAAAGATTTCATCACCCGCGGTAACGTCATCGACCTGGCAGTTGGTCTGATTATTGGCACCGCCTTCACCGCCGTTATCACTGCCCTGGTTGAGTCGGTTCTTATGCCGGCCATCGCCATGATTGTTAAGGCTCCGAGCTTTGACCAGTTCCTGGTGTACGGCGACATCAAGATTGGCGTTTTCCTGACCGCAGTTGTTAACTTCCTGCTCATCGCAGCAGCTGTTTACTTCTGCATCGTAACACCCATCAACAAGCTCAACGAACGTCGCGCTGCCAAGCTCGGCCTCGAAGAAGAAGCTGAAGAAGAGGATCCCCAGGTTGCTCTTCTCAAGGAGATCCGTGACGCCCTGAGCGCCAAGTAATCTCATATAAAACTCCTATAAATCACCAGGGCCCCGGTAGCACAAGCTACCGGGGCCCTACTTTTTCTCTCCCACCTTCATCAGCTATCGGTCCCAGTCGATAGAAAGGCCTTAAGTCTCTCCGCAAAGAGAGACAAAGCTAGCTCTGGCACAAGGCCAATGATTCCCTACCCCCCTTGCGCCTAACAGGAGCTATCTCCCCCCCTGCAGAGAAGCCACAAAATTCCTGCAAAGAGAAGGCGGGCCTCCCCTAGTGGAGAGACCCGCTGTAAGTCTTTAGGCCCGAACGCGCTCTACAGAGCTAACTCACGAGAGACCACATCGGCAAGAGCCTGAGCAGTGGCATCGGCGACTTCCTGAGTCTGGGCCTCAACCATGACGCGCACCAGAGGCTCTGTGCCTGAGGCCCGAAGCAGTACACGGCCACTATCACCAAGTTCAGCTTCTGCCTGTGCAATAGCTTCCTGGAGGGGCTGGCAGGTAGCAACGCCGGAACGGTCAACACCCTTGACGTTGATGAGCTTCTGGGGGGTTGCTTGCATACGGTTAGCCAACTCGGAGAGAGGCAGACCTGTTCGGGCAACCTCAGCGGCAAGATGCAAGCCGGTGAGAACACCATCGCCGGTCGTGGCATGATCGCTCATAATCACGTGACCTGACTGTTCACCCCCCAGGTTGTAGCCGTGCTTGTTCATGGCTTCAAGAACATAGCGATCCCCCACCTTGGTACGCACAAGCTTGATGTCATGATCCCTGAGGAAATGCTCCAAGCCCAAAGAACTCATGACGGTTGCGACCAGGGTATCGTCTTTGAGCCTTCCTGCTTCTTTCATGGAAAGAGCAAGAATGGCCATAATCTGATCACCATCTACCAGGTTGCCCTGCTCGTCTACCGCCATACAGCGGTCAGCATCACCGTCATGGGCAATGCCCAGGTCAGCGCTGTGCTTAACAACGGCTTCTTGAAGTAGCTCGGGGTGAGTAGAACCCACACCGTCATTAATGTTGTTGCCATCGGGCTCGGCGCCAATAAGGAAGACTTTGGCGCCCAGGGCGTGGAAAGCGTCTGGGGAAACACCTGAGGAAGCGCCATTGGCGCAGTCCAAAACCACTTTGAGGCCGTTGAGGCGGCGGTGTTCTGGCATGGTCGACATCAGGTGTGTCACGTAGCGGTCTTCGCCGTCTGTTAACAGACGAACTCGCCCAACATCACCGTGAGTGGGGTAACGGAAGTCTTTGGAACGGTAGAGAGCCTCAATGGCGTTCTCAATCTCATCATCCAGTTTCTTACCGCCCCGGGCCAAAAACTTAATGCCGTTGTCTTCTGCGGCGTTGTGCGACGCGGAAATCATGACACCAAAGTCTGCGCCGGTGCTTGCTACCAGGTAGGCAGCTGCAGGCGTGGGTACCATACCCGCGTCAAGGACATCAACGCCAGAAGCCGCGAAACCAGCGGTCATAGCTGCACCAATAAACTCACCGGAAATACGGGAGTCATGAGCGATGACAGCCTTGGGGCGAGTACCTTCTTCAACCGTATTGAACCCTAGGACGATGGACGCGGCCTGCGCTAGCTCCATAGCAAGCGCAGGAGTGATGAGATCGTTAGCGAGGCCGCGAACACCGTCGGTTCCGAATAATCTAGTCATTACAGACTATTCTACGCTCTCAGAGCTACTTTTCTTCACGCAGGACGGGGAAACCCTCTGGATTTTCGATGCTATCGTCGTCATCCTCCAGAACGTCCGAGCCCTTACCAACAATCAAGGAGTCTGTGGCCCCAACCAGGGCGTGGTCCTTATTGGGGTACTCAAACTGGCTGAGCACATGGCGCATAGCTTCTAGGCGAGCACGCTTCTTGTCGTTTGATTTGACCACGGTCCAGGGAGCATCACCGGTGTCAGTGTAGAAGAACATGGCTTCCTTGGCTGCGGTGTAGTCGTCCCACTTATCCAGCGATGCTAGGTCGGTAGGTGAAAGCTTCCACTGGCGCACAGGGTCGGTACGTCGTGAATTGAAACGGGCCAGCTGCTCTGCACGGGTGACAGAGAACCAGAACTTGATGAGCCTAACTCCGGAGTTCACCAGCATACGTTCTAGCTCAGGAACCTCACGCATGAACTCGTAGTACTGCTGGGAGGTGCAGTAGCCCATGACGCGCTCAACACCGGCACGGTTGTACCAAGAACGGTCCATGAGCACGATCTCGCCGCCTGAAGGAAGGTGCTGGATATAACGCTGAAAGTACCACTGGGTCTGCTCAATATCGGTGGGCTTCTCCAGGGCCACAACACGAGCGCCTCGGGGATTAAGATGCTCCATAAAGCGTTTGATGGCGCCACCCTTGCCTGCGGCATCGCGGCCCTCGAAGATAATGAGTACCTTCTGGCCGGTTTCTTTAATCCATAGCTGCAGTTTGAGAAGCTCAATCTGCAAGGCACGCTTCTCTTTTTCGTAATCTTTACGTCCTAGTTTCTTATCGTAGGGGTAGCCTACCTTCCAGGCATCAGAGAGGCTCTCCTCTCCCCCCTTGAGTTTCTTGGTCAATGATGCAATCTCATCGAGCTCTGCACTGTAGTCTTCAACGACAGAGACCCGACGAGTTGTTTTAGCCAGGGCGGCCTTGACAGCTTGTTTCTTAGTGTCCTCAGGTCTGCCGGCGTGGGCCTCTTTGCCCTCAGTAACCGGGGGTGTAGTCTGTGTGTCCTCTTCCGCTGCGGCTTTTTTGCCTGGTGTGGGGTTCTGACCGGTTGCACGCGCGTCATTAGCAGATGCCATGGGCATCCTTTCTCTCGGTGTAGTTTCCACCACTATCTTAGAACGCCTCTGGGAGTAAACCCACTGTTACAGAACTTTTGACCCTAACCGGGAGCAAAGCTCTCTTACTAGGCTGACCAGGAAATACAAAAGTGCCCCCTCCCAAAAAGGGAGAGGGCACTTCTCAAACAGCTGAGGCTGAAAGGATTCCAGTAAAGCTTAACGCTTGGAGAACTGTGAAGCCTTACGTGCCTTCTTAAGACCAGCCTTCTTACGCTCGATAACACGAGCGTCGCGGGTCAGGAAGCCTGCCTTCTTGAGAGCGGGGCGGTTGTTCTCGGCATCAATCTCGTTCAGTGCACGAGCAACGCCAAGACGCAGTGCGCCGGCCTGGCCGGAGGGTCCGCCACCTGAGATACGGGCGAAGACGTCGTAAGCGCCTTCAAGCTCAAGAAGCTTGAAAGGATCGTTTACTTCCTGCTGGTGCAGTTTGTTGGGGAAGTAGTTGTCAAGCTCGCGACCGTTAACGGTCCACTTGCCGGTACCGGGTACCAGGCGAACGCGAGCAACAGCTTCCTTACGGCGACCAACAGCCTGACCACCAACGGTCAGTGCGGGGCGGGCAGCCTTCTCAGCTACAGGAGCTGAGGATTCGGAAGTGTAGCTAGTGAGCTCTTCTTCGGTGGTGTACTCTTCGTTCTGAGCCACGATGTCTCCTTTAATAGTTCTTTCGTAGGCCCGAATTACTGGGCAACCTGGTTGAATTCGTAGGTCTTGGGCTGCTGAGCTGCGTGGGGGTGCTCAGAACCAGCGTAAACCTTGAGGTTCTTGAGCTGCTGTGCAGCCAGCTTGTTCTTGGGGAGCATGCCCTTGACGGCCTTCTCTACGGCGCGAACAGGGTTGGTTTCCAGCAGTTCAGCGTAGTTGACGGACTTGAGACCACCGGGGTAGCCCGAGTGGCGGTAGGCACGCTTCTGCTCAAGCTTTGCACCGGTCAGTGCAACCTTTTCTGCGTTGATGATGATGACAGAGTCACCCATGTCAACGTGAGGTGCGAAGGTGGGCTTGTGCTTGCCGCGCAGCAGGATTGCGGTCTGGCTTGCGAGACGGCCGAGAACAACGTCAGAGGCATCAATGATGTGCCACTGGCGGTTGTTATCGCCTGACTTCGGAGTGTAAGTGCGCAAAATTTCGCCTTTTCTCGTTTCGGGTAGCGCTAGTTGGGTATCGCGCTAGATTACTGTGAGTGCGTGGGGCAGGATTCGGGTGAGGTCCAAACACAACTGCCTACCAAGCTCCTAAGACCACTTATTCCCCGTTATTGTCCTGCAACTAGACCGAAGAACAGGGTACGAAATTAGGGCGGTATACGCACAACGTATGAAACTATACCCAATCTTCTAGCTTTAAGCCAGAGCTAAGCTCCCTTAAATAGGCTTGTTTGACTGACCTCACCTTTAAATCACACGAATGTTATTTAAAGAGTTCTTAGATTCCTTGCCCTATTGGCCTGCCTGGCGTATCCGGAGGCTTCTGGGTAGCTAATCCGTGCCAGAGCTAAGCCTCGTGGGGCGGCCAGACGAACCTGAGAATCACGTACCGGCGTGCTGATGCGGCTCTGCAACCAGGCAATATCGCGGGCACCCTCCCCTACCATGACCAAAGAAGCTATCAGGGTTCTGACCATATTGTGGCAAAAAGCATCTGCCCTGATAGTTGCCTCGATGAGGCCGTCTTCTCTGCGTTCAAAGCTCAGTTCCCGAAGCTCGCGAATTGTTGTGGAACCGGCCCTGGGCTTGCAGAAAGAAAGGAAGTCCTTAAGGCCCAGCAGTTCTTCTGCTGCCCTGTTCATTAGCTGCAGGTCAAGCCCAGCATTAACCTGCCAGGCAAGGTGCCTGTTGAGCGGATTACTACCCCGTTCCTCCTGGTGATCTTCAATCAGGTAACGGTAGGACCGCTCTAGGGCAGAAAAGCGGGCATCGAAGTCGGCAGGCACCTCACGGCACTCTGTCACAGTGATTGCTTTCTGGAGATAGCCCTGCAAGCGGGTGGGTAGCCCGAGCTCAGCCTCTGCATCGGCCAGCGCCCGGCTCAAGGCCCCCCGCAGTTTACGGCCTAGTGCCTTACCGGGGTCAAGATTTAGGTTCTTACCCGGCATTCTTTCCCAGGCAGAACGCGAGACGTCGAAGTGCACTACCTGGTGCAGGGCGTGGACACCGGCGTCGGTTCTACCAGCCACAGTAGTGTATATGGGCACCCGAAAAATGAGGGCAAGCGCTTCTTCCAGGACACCCTGTACAGTAATCAACCCGGGCTGTTTAGCCCAACCTGCAAAGGGGCCACCGTCATAGGAAAAATCTACCCGCACGCGCACCGTGGAGTCAGCGGTCTCTTCCTCATCCGCAGATAGCACAGCGCCCAGGGGGTGTTCAGTCATGTCTTTCCTTCCCAGCGTCCTGCATGTATTTCTTCCACTGTAGCGGCAAACAGAACCTTAGCTTAAAACAGCGGTGGCCTCCCCCTGAGGGAAGGCCACCGCAGACACCGAAAATTATTCGGAGATGGTCTGTGCTGCTGCACCACCAGCAGGTGCGTAACCTGCTGCTTCAGCTGATTCCTTGGTGTCGAACCAAATCTCAGCCTGGGTGTTTGCATACCAGCGTGAGCCGGGTACGTGGTACTTCATGGAGTCAGCGTTGCCCTTGATCTCGAAGCCCTCGGGAGCTTCGCCGGATTCCAGAGGAGCGTGTGCGCCTGCGGGCAGGTCAGAAGCCTGAGCTTCTTCTGCTACGGGAGCGGCAGCTGCTGCGGGAGCAGGGGTCTCTTCCTGAGCTGCTGCACTATCTGCAACCTTGGTTGCTTCGGAAACAGCTGCTGCGGTTGCTACGGGCTCCATGACCAGTTCGATAACGGCCATAGGAGCGTTATCGCCCTTGCGGTTACCGATCTTGGTGATGCGGGTGTAGCCACCGGGGCGTTCTGCCATTGCGGGTGCAATGACGGTGAACAGTTCGTGGACAACTGACTTGTTACCGATGGAGCGCAGGACGCGACGGCGAGCGGCGAGATCACCCTTCTTAGCGAAGGTAATCAGGCGCTCAGCGACCGGACGCATGCGCTTGGCCTTGGTAACGGTGGTGGTGATGCGCTTGTGCTCGAAGAGCTGCTGAGACAGGTTGTTCAGCATGATGCGCTCGTGGGTCGGTGATCCGCCGAGGCGGGGACCCTTAGTGGGAGTAGGCATATTAATTTCTCCTGGTAAGCCGTTCCTCAAGCCGTCAGGCTAGTGGAACCAAAGATGTTTGACTGGTGTAACGCGGGTGCGTTGACTGCCGGTGTCTTAGTAGTCGCTGCCGTAGCTGTCGTCGTCCTGCAGGCGGGCTGAGAGATCCATACCGGCGGGTGAGTCCTTGAGGGACAGGCCGAGCTCGGTGAGCTTTGCCTTGACTTCATCGATGGACTTGGCACCGAAGTTACGGATGTCCATGAGGTCAGCTTCGCTGCGGGTCACGAGCTCACCCACGGTGTGGATGCCCTCGCGCTTGAGGCAGTTGTAGGAGCGGACGGTCATGTCCAGGTCTTCGATGGGCAGAGCCAGGTCTGCGGCCATTGACTCGTCAGCGGGTGACGGGCCAACTTCGATACCTTCAGCGGCAGTGTTGAGTTCACGGGCAAGGCCGAAGAGCTCAACGAGGGTGTTACCTGCTGATGCGACTGCGTCGCGGGGAGCAATTGCTTCCTTGGTTTCGACGTCCAGGGTAAGGGAGTCGAAGTCGGTGCGCTGCTCAACACGGGTTGCGCTAACGCGGAAGGTAACCTTCAGGACGGGTGAGTAGATGGAGTCAACCGGGATACGGCCGATCTCTGCATCACCTGACTTGTTCTGGGCTGCCGAGACGTAGCCACGGCCGCGTTCGATGGTCAGTTCTGCGTTGAAGTTTGCGCGGTTGTTGAGGGTTGCGATGTGCAGATCCGGGTTGTGGATCTCGACGCCTGCGGGCACCTCAATGTCGGCTGCGGTGAGCTCACCTTCGCCCTGCTTGCGCAGGTAAGCGATAACGGGTTCGTCGTTCTCAGATGAGATGGAGAGCTTCTTGATGTTCAAGATGATCTCGGTGACGTCCTCGGTCACACCTTCTACGGTGCTGAATTCGTGCAGCACACCGTCGATGCGGATGCTGGTTACAGCGGCACCGGGGATTGATGAGAGAAGGGTGCGACGGAGGGAGTTACCCAGGGTGTAGCCGAAGCCGGGTTCGAGGGGCTCGATGGTGAAGCGTGAACGGTTTTCCGATACATGTTCTTCACGTAGGATGGGGCGCTGTGCAATGAGCACTATGTTTCCTTTCGGTGAGCATCCGCTATATGAGCTCACAGGTTGGGAAAAACGAGTGAGGAAGCAGACGAAGCAGTCTGTTCATTGATCGGCTACCGTGAGGTGGCCAATCGCCCGATGTTCGGGACGCGTCTAGACAGCGAGGTTTAGACGTGGCGGCGCTTCGGGGGACGGCAACCGTTGTGGGCAACGGGGGTGACGTCCTGGATGGAGCCAACCTCGAGGCCGGTAGCCTGAAGTGAGCGGATAGCGGTTTCGCGACCGGGGCCGGGGCCCTTAACGAAAACGTCTACCTTGCGGACACCGTGCTCCTGAGCGCGCTTTGCAGCGGTCTCAGCGGCCATCTGAGCTGCGTAGGGGGTTGACTTACGTGAACCCTTGAAGCCCATTTCACCTGCGGATGACCAGGAGATAACCGCACCTGAAGGATCGGTGATCGATACGATGGTGTTGTTAAAGGTTGACTTGATGTGTGCCTGACCGGCAACAATGTTCTTGGAAACCTTGCGGCGGCCGGTTCGTTTGGCCGCTGCGCGAGTCTTGGGAGGCATTTTTGATTCTCCTACAAAGTTTTGGTGGAAGTGTTGGCCTTACGCGATGTGTAAGACTGAGACAACACTGTTTACTTCTTCTTACCGGCGACGGTACGCTTGGGGCCCTTGCGGGTACGAGCGTTGGTCTTGGTGCGCTGGCCGTGTACGGGAAGGCCACGGCGGTGACGCAGACCCTGGTAGCTACCGATTTCTACCTTGCGGCGGATATCAGCAGCAACCTCGCGGCGAAGGTCACCTTCAACCTTGTAGTTGCCTTCGATGAAGTCACGAAGTGCTACGAGCTGTGAGTCGTCAAGGTCCTTGACGCGGGTGTTGGGGTCAACACCGGTTGCAGCTAGCGCTTCTTTTGCACGGGTCTTGCCCACGCCGTAGATGTAAGTAAGAGCAATTTCCACGCGCTTTTCGCGGGGAATATCGACTCCAGCGAGACGTGCCATGGGGCGTTCTCCTTGTTTTCGCAGAGGTCTGTGACATCACTGCCCGGTTGTTCCGGTCCCCGGCCTCTGTGCCCGAGGGTATCCTGATTGCTCAGGAGCGGTGCCATTTTCTGTCTGCCACCGGTGAGGGTGGACTTTTCTCAGCTGTCCTGGGTGTTAGCCCTGGCGCTGCTTGTGGCGCGGGTTTTCGCAGATCACCATGACCACACCGTGACGGCGGATCACTTTGCACTTGTCGCAGATCGGCTTAACGCTCGGCTTGACCTTCATCGCATTCCTTTGCGTTGATGTTTCAGCTAATGCTTTGGACGGGCGGGGTAAGAGGTTCTGTGTCCGGTTGCCCGGTGGTAGAACTGTTTACCCCTTTTACACGGCGTAAACGCCGCATAGTGCGACGTTTGCCTTTGTGTTTACTTGTAGCGGTAGACGATACGACCGCGTGAGAGGTCGTAGGGGCTCAGCTCCACTACTACTCGGTCCTCAGGCAGGATTCGAATGTAGTGCTGACGCATCTTGCCTGAGATGTGTGCCAGTACTTTGTGTCCGTTGTCCAGCTCAACGCGGAATGATGCGTTGGGCAGTGCTTCGACCACGGTACCTTCGATCTCGATGACGCCGTCTTTCTTGGCCATATCCTCCGCTTTACGTTCGTGCCCATTTTTGTGTGGGCAGTTGGTAGTATTTTTTCTGCGTTCGGGGCTTGTTCTCAAGGGGTGAGCTTGGCTCCGCATGCGCGCAAACGCTTGGCACAGACAACCAACAATCTAATATACGGCAAATACCCCAGAAAGTTAACGGTTTCCTCAAAACATAATGAGGTTCACATTAACTCGCTGGGGCTTTGTTGCTGTTGCGGTTCTTGCTTGAAGCGGACACAAGATGATGGAGGAGCAGTCCCCCGTATGCCTTCAATTTATTAGCTTGGGCATACTCCTATGCTGGCTGGGATTTATTCTGCTGGTGGCCTGCCCCGTCTGCTGGCTTGGGCTGGCGTTTAGGGGGCAGACGGGGCGTACAAGCAAAAAGAGGAACTTATATACTCTTAGTCCTCTTTGGCGGCTAGCTGGCCGCATGCTCCGTCGATATCGCTACCGCGTGTGTCGCGCACGGTGGTGGGAATGCCATGGGCGCGGAGGCGCTC